>JBGTKR010000277.1:0-23987 GCA_041744535.1 Pyrinomonadaceae bacterium | reverse complement strand
ATTGATTTTATATTTAGTTGAGAGGTCGCGGAGTTTTGGGCAGAAACCCGAATGTCAATGAGGGTGCGTTCGGGAATTAACCGGCAATATCCAAAAAGCACCCTCCATAACTGTCGGGTTTCCGCCTTGAAAAACTCCGCGACCCCTCATTTAGTTAAAAAATTAATGATTTCTCGAATTTTGACGGCACGGATAACTTTTTTAGTTGTCTGTGCTAATCTGTTTTTATAGAAATATTATTATGACCAATCGTTACAGTCGCCAAATTTTATTCAACGGAATCGGCAAAGCGGGACAAAAGAAATTGCTAAATTCCCGTGTTTTGCTCGTTGGTTGCGGTGCGTTGGGAGCTTCGCACGCCGAAATGCTTGCACGTGCCGGAATTGGTTTCCTGCGAATCGTTGACCGTGATTTTGTCGAGTTTTCCAATCTGCAAAGACAGACGCTTTATTCCGAATCTGATGCGAAAGAGCGTCTGCCGAAAGCGATTGCAGCGAAAAATCGTTTGAGCAAAATAAATTCTGAAATTGAAATTGAAGCGGTTGTTGCCGATGTTAATAATTCAAATATTGAAAACTTGGTCGAGGATGTAGATTTGATTTTGGACGGAACGGATAATTTTCAAGTTCGGTATTTGGTAAATGATGCGTGCGTTAAGTTGAAAAAAATTTGGATTTACGGTGCGGCGGTTTCTTCTTACGGAACGACGATGACGATAATTCCAAATGAAACTCCTTGTCTTCGCTGCATTTTTGAAGAAATTCCCAATGCCGGAAGTTCGCCGACGTGCGACACGGCGGGCGTGATTCAGCCGATTATTGCAACGATTTCTGCTGTTCAGGTTTCCGAAGCGTTAAAAATCCTTGTTGGCAAAACCGATAAACTGCACAAAACTCTGATGCAGTTCGATGTTTGGGAAAATGATTGGCGAAAGATCAAATTGGGAAAACCAAACGAAGATTGCCAAACTTGCGGAATGCGAAATTTTGAATTTCTCGAAGCAAAACACAAAGATTTTTTCACAACTCTCTGCGGACGCGATGCCGTTCAAATCCAACCGCCGAATTCAACTCAAATTAACTTGCCAAATTTAGCTGAGAAATTAAAAAACCTCGGCGAAATAAAACTCAACGAATACTTATTGCGTCTAAAAGTTGAAGATTACGAACTGACCGTTTTCAAAGATGCGAGAGCAATTATTAAAGGAACTGACAACCAAAGCGTTGCCCGTTCTGTTTATGCAAAATATATTGGAGTTTGATAGAATGAATTAGAGGTGATTTTTTATGGAAAAGATTCAAATAAAAAATGATAACAAAAATGGTGCGAAACCGATTTGGGAAAGACTGATTGAAAAAGGAAATTATACTGAGGATGAATTGGAACTGATTCGCACAACTCGTGCTGTATTAAAAGTTATTCACAAGCAAAAAGAAGAAGGCGTATTTGATGAAATTCTGAATAGGGAAAATTCAAAAATATGAGTCGTCCCGTTTTCGATATGAATGTTTTCATTGAATATGAAAGCATTATGACTGAAAAAGATATTTCAAAAACGGCTTTATCGGCAGTCGTGCTTTATGAATTGACGGCAACCACTATTGACAAATCCCGCTGGCAAAAATACACCGCTTGGCGAAAAGCCTTTACTAAATTAGACAGATTTCTCGTCCCGAACTCAAATGATTGGTGGGAATCTTCAAAAATCGTTTCACGAATCCGCTTCGGCGAAAAGTCAGTTTCAAAGGGCAAAACACCAAAACTTCCCGACGCTCAAAAGTTGCAAAACGACATTCACATCGCCCGCACCGCTTATGCCAAAAAATTCTTCGTCGTAACTTCAAACCTTTCCGATTTTCGCCGAATCCAACAGTTTCTCAATGTCGAAATTGTTTCCGCCGAAGAGTATTTTAACTCGGATTCTTAAAATTGAAAATTACGAATTAACCGTTTTCAAAGATGCCCGTGCTGTTATTAAAGGAACTGACGACACGACGGTTGCCCGTTCTGTTTATGCGAAATATATTGGCAAATGATGTTATAATTACGCTTGTGAAACTATTCACTAAACTTCAGCGTAAGTTGGAAAGTTATGGATCTAAAAAACAATAAACCAAAAGTTGTCATCATCGGCGGTGGATTCGGCGGATTGGAAGCGGCGAAACGTCTGGCGGGAAAACCTGTCGAAGTTACTTTGATTGATAAGAAAAATCATCATACCTTTCAGCCATTGCTTTATCAGGTGGCGACGGCGGTTTTGTCGGCGGGTGAGATCGCTTCGCCGATTCGTCGGATTTTGCAGGGAAATAAAAATATCGAAGTGGTTTTGGGTGAAGCGGTTGATTTTGATTTGGAAAAAAAGACCGTTAAATTGCTTTACAGCGATGAAGTTCCCTTTGATTATTTGATAATTGCGGCGGGTGCGAGGCACGCATATTTCGGACACGACGAATGGGAAGACATTGCACCGGGACTGAAAACGGTTGAAGATGCTTTGGAGATTCGGCGGCGTGTTTTGCTGGCGTTTGAAATTGCCGAACACGAAGCAATCTTGACGGGGACGCACGAACCTTTGAATTTTATTGTGATCGGCGGCGGTCCGACGGGCGTTGAACTTGCGGGAGCAATTGCGGGAATCGCACGGCAGGCATTGGCAAAGGATTTTAAGGCGATTGATACGACTAAAGCAAATGTTAAACTCTTTGAAGGTTCGGACCACGTTTTGGGAACTTATTCCGACGAACTTTCGATCAGAGCCGAAGAACAACTGCGTGATTTGGGCGTTCAGGTTTTTACGAACAGTTTTGTAACCGATGTCGAACCGGGGCAAATAAAGGTCGGCGACAAATGGATAAAATCGAGCGTAACGCTTTGGGCGACGGGCGTTGCCGCTTCGCCGCTCGGAAAAACTCTCGGCGTGGAAACCGACAAAGAAGGCAGAGTTTTGGTAAATAAAGATTTGACCATTCCTAATTACAGAAACATTTTCGTTATCGGCGATATGGCTTCGTTAAAACAGGAAAACGGCGAAATCGTGCCGGGCGTTGCACCTGCCGCGATCCAGATGGCACAAAACGCGACGGCGAATATTCTGCGTGATTTGAAAAGCGAACCTCGAAAGGATTTTCAATATAACGACAAAGGAAGTATGGCGACTATCGGACGCAACAAAGCAATTGTCGAGGTTGGAAACTGGAAATTCTCCGGCTATTTCGCGTGGCTGATGTGGTTATTTATTCATATCGTTACGCTTATCGGTTTTCGTAACAAATTAGCAGTTATGAGTAGCTGGTTATGGGCATACTTTACGCGAAACCGCAGTGCTTTATTGATAACCGGAGATGCCGAGCAATTGGGAAAAGTTATCGGATATATGCGTCAATTGCCGGAATCTATGAAACCGCCGCAAATTGAAACGGGGAAAACCAAAGAAAAATCCGTTGATTAACAAACCGCTGTATTTATAGTAACCTTGCTTATACTTTTTGCGTATTAGCAAGGTTTTCTACTTTAGATTTTTTTTAAAAAGACTCCAAAATTAAATGAAAAAACATTTTATCTCTTTACTATTTTTATTAATCATTTCAAATTCAACTTTTGCAGCCGAACCTTCGATCTGGTCAATAAATTCTCTGGATGACATTATAAAAGGTGATGCGAAAGGCGTTTCGATCAATGACAACGGTTCGATCACGCTTGCACCGAAATTGACCGAAGTTTTCACAACCGGGCAGCCTTTTATTTGGTCGAGTGCGGTTGATAATTCGGGAAATATTTTCTTGGGAACAGGCGGCGACGGCAAAATTTTCAAAGTTGATTCCAACGGTCGTGGAACACTTTTTTATGATTCGACAGAATTAAATGTTTCGGCTTTGGCGATTGGAAATGACGGCAGCATTTATGCCGGAACTTCGCCGGACGGAAAGGTTTATCGAATAAATTCAAGCGGAACGGCAAGTGTTTATTTCGAGCCGAAGGAAAAATATATCTGGTCGCTGGCGGTTCTAAGCGATGGAAGTTTAGCAGTCGGGACGGGCGAAAATGGTAAGATTTATAAAGTAAAATCCGTGAATGCGAATCCCGCAGCCTCCCTGTTTTTTGATACGAGCGAAACTCACATAATTTCATTGGCGACGGATAAAACCGGAAATCTTTATGCGGGAACAGATTCGGAAGGCTTGGTTTTGCGTTTTTCAGCGGACGGAAAACCGTTTGCGTTACTCGATTCAACCTTAAGGGAGATTCACGAAATTTCCGTTGCAGATGACGGTTCGATCTATGTTCTGGCATTGAGCGAATCGGCTTCGGTCAAAGAACCGAAAACCGCTGATGCAAAGAATGAAGCAAAAACTTTTTCAGTTGCGAACAAAAAAGGTGCAGCACCACCCACGCCGACACCGGAAAAAAGCCGTTATGATCTGACTTCGGCAAAATCGGCAGTTTATCGAATTTTGCCGAATGGCGGGAGCGATGTTATTTGGAATTCCGACAAAGTTTCGGCATTTGCAGTCCGGGCAAATCCTAATGGAAGCGGCGTTTTAATCGGGACTTCGGATAAGGGAAGAATTTATTCGGTTTCAAACGATGCCAGAGAAACCTTGCTCTTGCAGACGGATGAAGAACAGGTTTCGACAATGAAAGTGTTTGGCAATCAAGTTTTTGCGACGAGTTCAAACCAGGGAAAATTGTTCCGCTTCGGACGGGAAACTTTAGCCGAGGGAAATTATGAATCACCTATTTTAAATGCCGATTCCGCCGCCGATTGGGGTAGAATCTGGTGGCGTTCGAGCGGAAATGTCCAGATTCAAACCCGCAGCGGAAATACTGCGGAAGCCAATGAAACATGGAGCGATTGGAGCATTTCTCTGACAAATCAAACCGGCGGACAGGTTACGAGTCCGAAGGCTCAATACCTGCAATGGCGGGCGATCCTGAAAAGTTCAAATCAAACTGCGATCCTCAATGAAGTAAATGTTTCATTTTTACCGAGAAATATCCCGCCCGAAGTTCTTTCAATCGAAATCTTCCCCGCAAATGTCGGACTTGCTTCAAACCCGGAAATTCAGCTTGATCCCAACATTCTTGCCTTAGGTCTTGATCCGGCGGACTTCGGCATTGTCATTCCGCCCGCCATTCCCCGCAAAGTTTTTCAAAGCGGTGCAAAATCCCTGCAATGGAAAGCCGAAGACCGCAACGGCGACGATCTTGTTTATTCGATTTATTACCGAAATGTCAACGAACCTAATTTCAAACTTTTACGTGAAAATTTAACGGATACGTTTTACACGATTGACGGTCTGGCTTTGGCGGACGGGCGTTATATCTTCAAGATAGTTGCTGCCGATTCGCCTTCAAATCCAATATCGCAAGCACTTTCCGGCGAAAGAATCAGCGAACCGTTTAATATAGACAACACCGCACCACAGGTTTCGGTCAGCGGAACTCCGCAAATAAACGGCGAAAATGTCCGCATTTTGTTTGAAGCAACGGAAAAATCGAGCTATATAAAACGTGCCGAATACAACATCAACGGCGGCGAATGGAAAACGGTCTATGCCGACGATGGAATCTCCGATAGCCAAAATGAGCGTTACACGGTAAATTTAACATTGAAAAATCCGGGTGAATATTCAATCGGTCTGCGGGTTTTCGATTCAAGCGGAAATGCGGGAAATGCGAGAGTTTTAGTCAGGAAATAGCTTTGTAGTATGTGGTGATACCATTTACCATTGAACATTTATCATTTATCAATCGGCAAACTACTCAGTAAGTTGAGGTTATCAAAACGCTATTGCATAGTTTATTATGGTAAATGGTATGAATAGCTTTGAAACAAATTACGAATTACGAATTGCGAATTGCGAGTTTAAAAAAACTGTATTAAAGAATAATAAATTCGGGCGGCACATTTTGCGAATTGTTAATAAATTGGCAGCTCAAATTTATTTTTCAACCTTCGGCAAAGTCATTGTTTCGCCTTCGGAATCCATTTCCAGATGGCGGGTTGTGCCTTCCGTTACACTCGGCGGGACAAGATCGCCCGTTTCATATTTTAGACCGGGAATATTTGAAACAAATTCGGTTTGTTTTGGCGGGAGATTTTTTGATTGATTCGAGTTTAATTGATTTGAAGTTTCATCATCCAATTTGATTCCGGCAAGACCCTTTTGCGTTTCGGATTTTAGTTGTATTAATTTTGCAAAACCTGTTCCGAGCATTGAAAATGCGGGAATCAGCATCCAAAACCACCAACCGTTTCCCATTGGTTGAAAAGCTAGAATTATCGAAATAATTAAAAATGCCACTCCGCCAAACATAGTTCCCAAAGCACTTTCCCAACTCGATTTCTCTTTTTTATTACTCTTTTGATTCGCACTTTCAGGATTTGAAAATTTTCCGCTCAACGCTGCCGAAATCATTTTTAGATCAGTGCCGCACTTACGGCAAAATTTTCCGTCTTCCGGGTTTTGTATTCCACATTTCGGGCAAAACATAATTTTTTATTCCTTCTTATTTTTTTGTCTAAGTGCTTCAAATAGTATTACGCCGGTAGCAACCGATACGTTCAAAGATTCTATTTTTCCATACAACGGGATTTTTACCAAAACATCGCATTTTTCCGCCGTCAGGCGACTCAATCCTTTTCCTTCGCCGCCCATTACCAGAGCCGTTTTTTGTTTCCAATCCCAATCGGTATAATCCGTTTCAGCATCGCTGCTTGCTCCGACAACCCAGACATTTTGTTCCTTCAGATCGTCAATCAAACGATTCACATTCGTAACTTTTGCGACCTTCACATATTCACTCGCTCCGGCGGAGGTTTTCGCAACCGTTTCGGTCAAACCGACGGCACGTCTTTCGGGAATAAAAACGCCGTCCGCCCCGACGCATTCGACACTTCGCAAAATAGCACCGAGATTATGCGGGTCTTCTACTCCGTCTAAAATTATGCTGAGTGAATTTTCCTTTTTTGTAATTTCTTCAAAAAGTTTATCCGAATCAAAATAATTTGCGGATGCCGTAAAAGCTATAACGCCTTGATGATTTGCGTTTGGCTCGATAAAATTTGAAAAACTCGAATGGGGAACTTTCTGGAATCTGATATTTTGCCGACGTGCAAGATCAAGGATTTCATTGATCCGATAATGATTTTTTCCTTCAGCGACCAAAATTTTCTCGATCTTTCGACTGCCCGCATTTAACGCTTCTAACACGGGAGAAATTCCGTAAATTAGTGGTGAGTGGTGAGTGGTGAGTGGTGAGTCAGATTTTCTATTTTTAGTTTTATTATTTTTCACAATTTATTGCTTTGTAGTTTTTGTTAAGTAACAGAGGTAAAATAAATTAACCCATCAAATTCCAAATTCCAAATTCCAAATTTCAAATAAAAGCGTTGTTAGTTCTGAGATTTGAAATCTGAAATTTGGAATAAAAAGAAGTGGTGTAGTTTATTTAATTTCTTTCACTAAACTTTTTTAGACTTACTTTTCAAATTTAAAACCAACATTTGCAGACGCGAATATTTCGTAAATTGCAGCAGATTATTCGTTGTAATAATATTTTGCCGATTAAAACTTCCGAAACTTTTTCTTTTCAAACCGTTTGAATCTTTTCTTTCTTCAATTTCCCAAACTTTCGACAAACTTTCACGCACCTTTTGATATTCTCTGTCAATTACAATATTCGGTGAAAACTCGTTTAACTTTGAAACTAAAATGCCGATATTTTCAGTCGCTAATAACTTTTTATCGTCGCCGAGACAGGAAAAATCAAAACCTTTTTGCGAAATTCTGAAACCCGTCGAATCATTTTTTGTGTAAATATCAACTAAAATTTCATCGGAACTAATTACAGAAGTTTCTAAAATTTTATTTTCCTTTTTTCTTTTGTGTTTTTCGGTTGATTCCAATTTCTTTTCAAAAACAGCACCGACGACGATCAAATTTATCTCCGAGGTTTTTATTTCAACAATTTCATCATTATTAAAGAGTATAAAGATCAATTTTTCAACAGAAAATTCTATTCGACGCAAACGTCTTGGTAATTTCGCCTGCTCAAAATCTTCGTCGCTGATTATTAATGTATTTATCCCGATTTCGCTTAATCTGCTCGAAACGATTGCAATTTCTCTTTCAGTTTCCGCCCGGGCAAGCGGCAGAGGTTTATTTAATTCAACCAATTTTTGCAGATCGCTTTTACCCAATCGGGTCATTCCAGCAGTTTCTGACAATTGCATTTCGCTCCAACCTTCAAGATTGGCAAGATAAATCAAATTATAACCTTTTTCGTGTGATTCGATTTTGTGCAAAATCGGTTTCAGGCGTTGACTTTGTTTTTCATCAAATTCCAGTTCAACCCCGCAATACATACAGTTAAGACGATTCGGCGGACTTTTTCGCCGACACTTTCGGCAAATAATCATTTCTTCGGGTTTATAATTTTCCGGTTCCGAATGCAGAGAAATATCCTTTAACCATTTATCCGTATGTAAATTCGGGACTTTTTTTTCCATCAAATCACCTCGCTCTTTTGATTATACTCTGAAAAGGTTTTGATAAGCGAACAAATACGCTTGACCGATTTATGTTTTAAATACACAATATTACTTAGTTTTAGTTTTTTTGACTGTGGATTGATATTTAATTTTTTATGCGGAAATAAAATTTTAACTTATTTTAATATTAGCTTGATTTTACAAAAACAATTATTTTTTAACAAAATTTAACCTTTTCCGCACACCTTCAAACACCAGTCAATTTATATTTAATTTTTTATAAAAAAAGGATTTTTAAAATGCAGTTTGACTCGAGAACAAGTTCCGTTTGGCAATTTGGGCATCGTGGTCGCGTCGCCGTTTTTATTGACGGAAACAATCTTTTTCACGCGGCACGATTTCATAACTTAGATATTGATTATAATAAACTTCTGCGGGTTCTACTCGGCGACGGCAGACTTTTGCGGGCATTTTTTTATACCGGAGTTGATGCCGGAGCGGAACGTCAGCAAGGTTTTCTTTTGTGGATGCGGCGAAACGGTTTTCGCGTTGTGCAGAAGGAACTTAAAACTTTTTACGACGGAACGCGAAAAGCAAATCTGGATGTCGAGATCGCCGTTGATATGTTAAGCCTTGCGGGTCGTTATGACACAGCGGTTCTGGTTTCAGGTGATGAAGATTTTGTTTATGCTCTAAACGCCGTCGCTTATAAAGGCTGTCGCGTTGAAGTCGCCGGTTTTCGTTCAAATACCGCACCGCATTTGATTGATGTAGCGGATTTTTTTATAGATTTGGGTGATATTGCAGAACTTGTCAGCAAGGACGGTTCGGAAGAAGATGATTACGAAATCCCCTCATTTTATCCGCCCGATGAACTTTCAACTCCTGAAATGATTGCTGAAAATCAAAAATATAAAGACGACTATTCTTTAAATAATAATTCGGGCAAGGATTTTTCCAAAATCACTTCAAATACGGAGTTTGAACAAGATTATTCCGATGAAGAAATAGAAAATAATTCAAACCTTGTGAGAATTACGGATGAAATATAATTTATCGGTTTATTTTTTATTGAAAAATGCTGTCGGTTGTTGATCGGCAGTTTTTTTCTGAATTTTGGTAATTTTTTTTAAAAGCTGGAAAAATATATTTAACATTTTAGTAAAATCAAATAATTTCTTGTTTCGCATAAATTTACTATTGACGAGTTAAAGTAATTTCTGATAATATCATTTCAGTTTTAATCAATTCCGAGAATTCCCCGAATCTTACTACTTAATTAAATCCAGATTAAGTTTAATAAAATAAAAAATTATGATCTGCCCAGGATGTAATAAAGAACATTTTAACGAAATTTCTATATGTGTTTCTTGCGGAACAATGATTGACGACTCGGTTCGTGAAGAATTGGCTCTTAAAATCACTTGCATCAAAAAGAACACAATGCCAAAAATCAAACCCGACGATCAACCCACGACACCGAAATTTATCCTACAAGGAAAACCGATTGTGCAAGAAAAAACAATTCAAACGAAAATCGAAAAGTTTTCAGATGATGCTCCGGCAAAATCGTCTTTAATTGAAATTCCGTCTAAAATAAAGGAATTTTCAGCCAAATCAGTAAATACAGGTGAAATTTCTATTAAAGATACGAACCCGACCTTGCTTGAATTTCAGAACATAAATGCACCGCTTCCCGATTGGCGTTTGCAGCTGCAAAATGCGGTAAAACAGAGATACGCTGAAAGCAAAAATCCGGTTGAAACGGTCGCAAAGGCTGAAACGATCTCTGCTGTTCCGAGTTATTCGATGCATGGAAACGCCGCGTTGAAAGTTCAAACCGATGAAATACAGATTCCCGAAAATGTAGATACAAAACATTTGAGAAATGCTCTGGCAAGAATCGAATCTTCGCGTAGGAAATTCTTAAATGTCGAAACCGAATCCGCAACTAAGGCGGAAATAACCGAAACACCGCAAAATAAAAATTTCCATAAACTCAGAGTCGCTAATGAAACGGACAAACCCGCACCGATCAGCGAAGAATTAAAAACCTCCGCAGATTTTCCGATTAAGCCGAAATTTATTCCGAAAATTATTGAATCAAGAATAAACCTCTATGACACGAGCGAACTCGATCCGAAGTTTCCGCCTGCAAAAATTTCATCCAGTTTTAAGAAAAGCAATTATCCTGAATTAGAAATTGACGAAATAAAATCTCAACAGCAGGTTGAAGCAAAAACAGAGACCGCGGAGGAGATTTCAGTAAAAAAACAAGTTGATAAGACAATCGAAGAACCGGAAGTTGAAGAAATAATTGATGATTATGCACCATTTTCACTTAGGTTCAATGCCGGTTTATTTGATCTGGTGATCGGCACATTTTTTAGTCTTTTGCTGCTTTCTCCGTTTACGCTGTTTGGCGGAAGTTGGTTTACGCTTACCGGATTTTTTGCGTTTCTCTCAACTTCTGCGGTTGTAATGTTTCTATATCAAACGATCACCATCGGAGTTTTCGGCAAAACTTTCGGAATGCACTTATTTTCATTGGAAATGATTGATCTGGATGGCGAAGTCTATCCGACATTTCATCAAGCCGCCGTCAGTTCATCAATCTATCTTTTATCACTTTTATTTTTTGGTATGGGATTTATTACGACCTTATTTGATGAGGATAAACGCTCGGTTCACGACATTGTTTCGGGAACTCTTGTCGTTAAAGAAATCTAAACCCGTTCATTGTCATTTTTTCGTTATTCATTACAATTAGATTTTGCTTAATGGATACCAACAAAAATGAACGAACTGACTCTCGAAAAAATATCCGCCGAACTTTCCGACCAATTGACGGGTCAGAAGTTCGGCAAAATTTTTCCGCTTGCAAAATTAAAACTCGCCATAGATTTTCGCCTACGGGACGGAATTTATTTATTTATCAGCGTTGAACCAAACTCGCCGCGAATTTATTTGATCGGGCGTAGGTTAAAGGAACTTGAAAAACAAGCAAGCGGTCAGCCTTCATTTGTTTCTTTTTTAAGAAAAAGACTTGCCAATTCCGTTCTCCAAAATATCGAAAAAATTGAAAATGAACGCATTTTAAAATTTGCTTTTTTAGCCAGAAACGAGATCGGCGAAGAGGAAAATTATACGCTCGTCGTGCAGTTGACCGGGCGTTCTTCAAATTTGTTTCTGCTGGATGAAAATGATTTTATTTTGGATTCTCTACGCGAAACCTACGGCGAAGGACAGGAAATTGCCAATCGTTACAGTTTTCCAAGCAGAAGCGAACTGCAAAAAACAAACATAGAAGAAATTTTTCCAAAGGGGAATTTTGAAACTTTGTCCGAAGCGTTGGACGCTTTTTATTTAGAAAAGCAAATTAAACAAAAGTTACATTCAGCCGCACAATCGGCTAAAGCTGCGGTAAACAAAGAATTAAAAAAGAAAAAGTATCTGAGAAAAAATTTAAAGGAAGACCTTGCAAATCACGGCGATGCGGAAAAATGGAAACGCTTCGGCGACCTGCTGCTGGCAAATATCGCAACGGCGGAAAGATTTGAAGAAAAGGTTTTGGTGATTGATTATTTTGATGAAAATACGCCGAAGATCGAGATCAAAGTTGACATAAATAATTCGCTGACGGAGGCGGCAGAAAAATATTTTAAGCGATATACGAAGGCTCGAAATGCCAAGTCAGAAATCTCAAAACGTCTGAAAATAGTTGAAAAGGAAATTGAAAAACTCGAATTAAAACAAGCGAGATTAGAAGAAGCAATCAAAATAAAAGATTTGGAAACCATCGAATCTTTTATCGGCAAAAGTAAACGGCAAAAACAAAAAAAAGGTAAAAAATCCACAGATTCAAATTCCGTTGCAAGAGAATTTATTTCTTCGGACGGATTTGAGATTCTGGTCGGAAAACGCTCAAAGGACAATGATTATCTAACCTTCCGCATCGCAAAATCCTTAGACACATGGCTTCACGCGGCTGATTATCCCGGTTCTCACGTCGTCATACGAAATCCGAATCGGCAGGAAATCCCGAAAAAAACACTTCTCGAAGCCGCCCGACTCGCCGCTTTTTACAGCAAAGCCAAAGACGAATCAAAAGCCGCAGTTCATTACACACAAAAGAAATTCGTCAACAAACCGAAGGGTGCGGCGGCAGGTTTGGTCAGTTTGGCAAGTTTTAAGACAATTCTCGTCGAACCGAAGGTTTTGGAACAAAAAAAATGACGGAAAAAACTTCCGCCACATTTTGCCCAATTCTATAAAAATTACTCCGCCATCGTTTTATCAACCGTTTCGATCATTTTTTCTACCGCTTCCGGTCCGCCGCCGCGAAAAAGTCCCGTCATATTTCCGTCGCGGTTGATGATGACACTCTGCGGAATTCCGTTCATCCCGGAAAGTTGAAAAAATTTCATCGTAACTTCTTCGGTTGACCAGCCGATCTTGTAATTTAATTTTTGTTTTTCAACAAACGCTTTGACCATTTCAGGCGGTTCATCCGAAGTGTTCAGTCCGATGATCTTAAATCCTTTATCGCCGTATTTTTCCTGCATTGCGACGAGTTCGGGCATTTCTTGGATGCAGGGTCCGCACCACGTCGCCCAAAGATTTACTAACACGACATCGCCTTTGAAATCTTCGATCTTGAAATTCCCGCCATCCAAAGCTCTTAAATCGGTTTTTACAATAACATCGGGAGCGGGAGGAAAGCCGTCATTCTCAGTTTTTTCTTCAGTCGGTTTTTCAGACTTCTCGCCGGAAACAGCTTTTTCGGAAATATTTGGTGCTGAATTATTACAAGCGATAAAACTTGAAATTGCGAAACTTAAAATTATAAATACTGCTAAATTTTTAAATATATTTTTCATAAAAATTCTCAAACAAAATCCTGCAAACGCAGGATCAAAAGCGTTGCGATAAACAACATAAAAAACATTAACATCAAAACGAATTGATTCAAAATCATACCCATCCACGGGTGCAGAAATGTTATGTAATTACTCAAATCTGCTGGAATATTCTCAGCATCGGCAACCTGCGGTCTTTCGGGAAGTCCCTGAAACTGCACCTTTTCGCCGTTATTTGCCCGTCTTTCCGCATCCTTTAATTTTCCTTCCAGATCGCCTTCATATTCCTTGATGTCTTTTTTGGCTTCGGCTATGTTCCGTTCGTTCTTTGCTTCGATAAATTTATAAAGTCCGAGTCCTTCCGTTTTGCCGTTCGGCAATGCTCCTTCCACTTCCAAAGTGTCGAGCGTTGAAAATTGTTTCATCGTATCAAAAGACCAAGCGGCGGGCATCGCCAAGCCCACTACTTTATTAATACCCGACGGCACGCCGATTAATCCCGAAAAAATAATTTGCGGAATTAAGATCAATGGAATCAAACTCGTCGCCATTTCGGAAGTTTTGACGATTGAAGAAATAAATAATCCCAAAGCAATGCCGACTACGGCGGTTAGAAGCATTATGAAGAACTGCGGGATGCCCAGAAAAGTTCCGGGCATCGGCATCAAACCGACAATATCGAAAAACTTGAGCGGCACGAATAACAGAAAACATTGGATAAAAACGATTATTCCCAGCACGAATAGTTTTGAAGCAAGATACGGAAAAATTCCGAGATTGACCATTCTTTCGCGTTCATAGACCGCTCTTTCGCGGACGATCTCCCGTGCCGCAACGGAAGTTCCGAACCAGATCGCACAGAGCGATAATGCAAAATAGGCAAAATCTCTCGTTTGGTTTTCGCCCATCACAAAATAAACCAGAATCGCAATGATCGGTGCTTGAGCAAACAAAATGAACAGATTAAATTTGTCCTTTGCCAGAACTCTTGCATAACGTCCCGAAAGTGTCGCCCATTGACGAATCGCCCCGAAAATTCCGAGCCGATGTGATTTTTTCTTTGTTCCCGAATCCGCTTTGTTAATTTCCTTTAACGGTTCGTAAACATTTTTGTTATATTGCGGAGTTTTTGTAAATTTTTGTTTCCATTCTTCGGCAACTTGTTCGGTAATTAAAAATCTGTTTTGATCGCCGTGTTCTTTTATTTTTTCTTCAACCGGCTCTTCCAAACGGTCATAAAGTTCTTTGAAATTCGGAACATCCAGATATTTTAATGCTTCATCGGGTTTGCCGTAAAAGACGAGTTTTCCACGCATCAAGACAACGATCTTGTCAAAAAGTTTGACGTTTTCCATCGCGTGCGTCGTTAAAATTACGGTTCTGCCGGATTCGGCGATCTGACGGAAAAGTTTCATAATTTTCTCTTCCGTGCCGGGATCGAGCCCCGATGTCGGTTCGTCAAGGAAAATTACCGAGGGTTTTGTAATTAATTCGACGGCAATCGAAACCCGTTTGCGTTGTCCGCCGGAAAGCTGCGAGATCGAAACATTGCGGCGTTCCGCCAAACCCGTTACATCCAGAACCTCATCAATTATTTGGTCAATTTCCGATTTTGAAACATCACGCGAAAGGCGAAGTTTGGCAACATAATACAGAGTTTTGTAAACGGTCAATTCGCGGTGGATTATGTCGTCCTGCGGAACGTAGCCGATTGATTGTTTGAGCGAATCGAGATTTCTGTAAAGGTCTAAATTGTTTATCAAAACGCTGCCGTCCGAAGGCGGACGCATACCGTTCAAAGCGTCCATATAAGTTGACTTCCCCGCTCCCGATGGTCCGAGAAGTCCGACAAATTCATTCGGCTGGATCGAGAGCGAAATATCATCGAGCAGACGAATCATTCCGCCGCCCGCCCGATTTTTTACATCTTTTGTAATAGCCAGCGAATCAATCCGCGTTTTCGAGCGTGTGTCGAAAACTCCGATGTTTTCATATTCATCAATTTTTATCAGAAACGAACCGATCTGAATAGCATCATCCGACTGAATTTGTTGGCGATAGACGCTTTTTCCGTTGACGTAAATGCCGTTGGTCGAGTTTAAATCTTCTACTGTTATGCCATTATTGGTTTTAAGGATTCGGGCGTGTTTATTGGAAATTTGTAAGCCGTCGAGTTGAATATCATTATCTTCCGAACGCCCGACGGTCAATTCCTGTTTATCGCCAAAAGATAGCTGCATCAAAAGCTGAGGTTGGGCGGCTTTGCTCACGTCGGTTTTCTGCGGGACTTTTCCCATATTAAAAACCATCGTCGCCGAACCGATTTCCTGAGAAGCCTTCGGCAAATTCGGCGTTTGATTTAATACAACCGAGCGTTGAGCGGCAAGATCAATACCTTGCGGAGCGATTCTTTCGGGCGAGATGAATTTTAAAACGGGTCCGCTGTGTCCGAGTTGGATCTTGTCATTATGATAAACCGGCAAAGGTGTCGTTATGCGTTGTCCGTTCAGCAAAGTTCCGTTAAAACTTTTATTATCCTTTAAAATATAATTGTTATTTTGATTGACAATTTCGGCGTGCTTTCGGGAAACCATAATCGCCGACGCTTCAAAAATCACATCACACGCCGGATCGCGTCCGATCCATATATTATTTTTTGAAATTGTAACGGGCGGCATTCCGGGTTTATCTACAAATTCCAGTTGCGGAGGTTTGCCGTTTTGAATCTGTGCTGATGAAACCGGAGTTTGGATTTTATTTTCCGGCGGACTTTGCTGTTTTGCCGGCGGATAATTTGTCGGCAATTCCTGAGAGGCATCATATTGATTTTGCCCGACCGGAGACGGAATTGGCGGTTTTTGCGATGGAATATTTTCCGCCTCATTTTGATCGGCATCGAGATAAATTACGTGCAGAACAGGTCCGTTTGTTCCGAACTGCAAAGAACTTCCGATATTTATCTGTAAAGGCTGCTGAGAAAGTTTCTGTCCGCTGATGTAAGTTCCAAAACTCGAATTTGCATCCCTTAAAAACCAGATTCCGTTTTTACATAGAATTTCCGCGTGTTGACGGGAAACCATCTGATATTGTTTATTTTCAAAAACTATATCGCAGCTATTGGCATCGCGTCCGATGCGGATAACTTCTTTTTGAAAAGTCCGCTCAATCGGCTGTTTATCTTCGCCGGGATTTTCAACCAAAACAATTTTCATAAAGTATCCGAGTTCGAAAAATAAATTGGAAATGACTTTTAATTTTATCCGTTAATTTAGATTTATTGTCAAATTTTGTCCTAGTTTAACAAAAGAAAAAGCGTAAGCAAACTTCCCTTTTGCTTACGCTTTATTAAAAGCAGATATTTTTATCACAAGGCAGAAACCCGAATGTAAATGAGGGTGCTATTTGTGAATTAGCTTGATTGAATCCCAACAGCACCCTCCTTAACAGTCGGGTTTCCGCCACAAATTCCAACAGCACCCTCTATAACAATCGGGTTTCCGCTATAATATTTTAATAATTTCTGTCCGGTTCAAAAGTATATAAAATATCGCCCAGATCACCTTTTTTACCGACATCATCCAGACTTTCTATTCTGTCGGAGAGAGATGTGGCGAGCATCGTTATGACAAACCCGTTCTTCACGCCCGGTCTTGCCGCGGGCATCCAGATTCTTCTGCCCCAGATTTCAAAATTTTCCTGATCTTTAAAGTTTGTTTTGCCCTTGAATTTTACTTCATAAGCCTTCCAACCGTTGTTGACCGTGATATTTCCCTGCGATACGACTTCATAATTCGGTATCGGGGCTTTTCTTAAATCCTCATTGGATTTTTCAACCAATTCGGCAAATTTTTTCTTATCCAAATCAAATGTTCCGTTACTGTCATAATGCGTAATGAGCATCTGCTCCTTCGGATAACCGTCTTCATCTTTTTTTGAAATATCCAAAAAGTTGGTTTTTGATTTATTCAGTTCCCATTTTTCGGGATAATACAGCGAAAATCCGCGGTATCTTTTGGCTAATTCCTTATCGAGATTCTGAATCGAATTTTCAAAATATTTTGAATTCGGCGGTTCGATAATTTCGCGTTCGAGCGGCGGAACTTCGATTCCGTTTGCCGAATTATTAATTGCATTATTTGCTTCATCTGCATTTGAGATCGTCGGATTACTTTGCAGATTGTTCGTTTGAGCCGGAGGTGCTGTTTCGGCGGTTTGTTCACTCCGGTTTTCAAAATACTGCCAAATTAAAACCGCTCCGACCAATAATATTAATAATCCAAAGACCGAAAACAGCGTAATGTATTTATTGCCTTCGCGGGTCGGTTCGGGCGAACGTTTTTCCCAAAGCGTATCGGCTGCAGCCTTCTTCGGGATTTTTTTTAATTCGGTTTTTTCAACATCGGGGGCAACTATTGCCACATCGTCCGTTTCTTCTGCAAAAGCAGTTTCGGTTGCAGGAATATGAATATCGTGGTCTGCAGCAAACGGTTCGGATGATTCATCGCTAACTTTTTCAGGAGTATCTTCGGACGGATTCAGCGGTGCAATCACTTCATACGATCTTGTTTTAGCCGGTTTAATTTCCCTTTCATCTTCGGTTTTCTCACCCCAAGGCGAAATTGTCATTAAAGAATTATAAAGTGCTTCGCCGAAATCCCTTGCTTTCGGGTATCTTCCCGAAGCGTTATAAGAAAGAGCTTTTGCGATAATATTATTTATCAGATCGGGCAGATCCGCTCGCAAATCAGTCGGTTTTTTAACCAAACCCTGCTTTTGCGATTTTAGTAATCCCCTTGCATTAGCCGCCTCAAAAGGCTTTTGTCCGGTCAGCATTTCAAACGCAATTACGCCGAGTGAATAAGTATCGCTTGAAAAAGTCGGCAGTTGTCCGCCGATCTGTTCGGGTGATTTATACAGAAAATCCGTTTTTGAATTGTCGCCGACGGAAACACAAAAGTCCTTAACTTTGACCTGCTCCTTACCGGCACCGGACACGGTTAAAATTATATGTTCCGGTTTTAAATTGCGGTGCAGAATTCCGTTCTGATGGGCTTCGCTCAGAGCATAGGCAGTCTGACCGATGATGCGGGCTGCTCTCATCGAATTCAATTCCATGCCTTTTTCTAAAATATCCCTGACGGATTCGCCTTCCGTATATTCCGTAACGATAAACGGCTTTCCTTCGGGAAGTTCGCCGGAATCTATAAATTTTACGATATTCGGATGATTGATATGTGAAAGTGAAACTCTTTCTTCGGCAAAAATTTTATCATCGAGATTTTCTTTTAAGTTTTCATCCATCAGCACACGCACGATTGCTTTTTTACCGTGTATGATTTTGTCATCTGCCAGATAATTTATGCCGATACTATCGTGTTCCAGTTTTTCTTTTATCCGATAACGCCCTTTGATCGTTTCACCGATTAATATTTCGGTATTATCCCAATTTAACGCCTCTCGTCCGGTCGGTTTCGTGCGGCGATCTCCCAACTCAGCCTGATCAATCTTGATCTCTTTCGGGTTTATTAAACGTGAAATCGGCTTTGCCGTTTCAGATGATTCTTTTGCAATGAGAATTGGTTTTTTATCCGATTCGATCTTCTCAGCCCGATAATTTTTAACCTTTTCCGCCTGATGATTAAATTCAGGCGGAGATTTAAATATTTTACTTTTTTCAGGAGTTTCAAATTGCGGTTCTACTTGTTCCGTTTTCACAAATCGAGGCGTTGAGGCAGTTTTTTCATCTTTATCGTTTCGCGGTTTGCTTCTTCCTAAAAGATTTGTAAAAACGCTTATATCTTTTGTTCCGATTCTTGTTTTAACCGATGTTTCAGGGATGAGTCGGCTGCCGTCATTATTACAGAATCTCTGACTGCCTTCTTTATATTTTTGACTGCATTTGGGACAGTAAAGCATTTTTTCCTCTACATTTATAACGGAATTATACAAATTAAATACCTCTTTGAAATTTAGATTTCATTAAGTGAAAAGTTTGAATCGGACTATTTTTTCAATAAAAGAGATATATTTTTCTGAACAATTCTTATTTTTTTAAATCCATTCGGACGATTACAATTTCAGGAAATCGCATCATTTAACTTTTTTTGTGCTTCGGCTAATTTAACCCTTAGTGAAATCTTATCATCATCAAGCGAAACAGCCCGTTTAAAAATTCTTGCCGCATCCTTATATTTTTCATTTTTCATAAAAGCATCGCCGACGGCTTCATATTCCTGTGCCAGACGTTTTCTTTCATTCGGAGTTACAACGGACAAGGCTTTATTTAAAGTTTGTTCGGCTTTGCTCCAATTCTCCTGTCTTGCATAAACCGATCCTAAAAGCGTATAAGAAACAAAACTGTTCGGACTTACCGTAACACTATTCAGCAAAACCTTTTCGGCTTCTTCAAAATTTCCGCGAGTGGTCAAAGCCCTGCCGAGAAAAAAAAGTGCCGTCGGATGTTTGGCATCTAATTTCAGAGCGTTTCTTAAAAGTTTTTCCGATTCGTCAAACATCTGCTGCGACTGCAAAACTTCCGCAACCAAGATCATAGTCGGAACATCTTCGGATAATTTGATCGCCTTTTGATATGCTTTGTCGGATTCCTTCGTCAAACCCTTAACCCGCAAAAGTCTGCCTAAATGTGCATAAGCCAAACCGAAAGAAGGTTCGAGTTTTATCGCCGTTCGATAGGCATTTTCCGTTTCTTTAGAAACTATTCCCTGAAGTTGTCTGGCAACTCCCAGTTGGTCGTAGCCAAACGGATTTTCAGGACTTAGCTCGATTGCCTTTTGTGCTAACTTTTCAGCTTCGGCATATCTCATCCCTGAATTTGTGCCGACCGTCGGCTGCGTCAGAACAAAACTCAGTGCGATGTGAGCATTCGGATTGTCAGGTTCGAGTTCTATCGCCCGCCGATATGCCATTTCTGCCTCCTCCCAACGCTGTTGATCGCTGTAAAGATTTCCGAGTCCGTAGATCGCTCTCGAATCCATCGGCTGAATGGATTTGGCACGAGTGTATGCCTTCTCGGCTTTTGTGTAATTTCTCAGATTTCGGGCAAGATTTCCTTCAATTATTGCTTCTTCATAAGATTCCGCAGATTTTTCGGGGTTATTCTCTCCGACGGTTATGATTACATCGTCATCGAGTTTTGAATTTTGCAAAGTTTCCAGATCAATCCGTTTGATCCGGGTTTTTGCAGTCCTTTTACTGCTTCCGCTTGATGTTGAATTTCTTGAAGTATCGGATTTTGAAGAAGTATTACTTTTTCGACTGACGGGAGGCGAACTTTTCCTTTTTGGAGTCGGAGTTTTGGGTGTGGATTTTTTTGGAGTTTCTTTTTTTGCTTTCGGTCGAAACAGATCATTTGAACTTCCCAAATCCTGTCCGCTGATAAAAATTGCAGAGCAGAACAGACAGATCAATATCGCTAAAAATCTGAAACTTTTGAAATTTCTACTCATATACATTTTCTCCAAAATTATTTATCATCGCGGGCGAGCCGGAAACCGATTGCTTTATCGCGGTTTTTTGCCGCCGAAAAGGTTCTGACGGTTGAGGTAGCCGCCGCATCATCATCGCTTTTTATTGAAAAAGTTCCTTTGATGACATAAAAATCCTTAAAATTGCTTTGAATCTGTTTTTCCAGTTCAGCCGGAGTTTTCGGATAAGCCGAGGCTTGCGACCCCGTCCATTCCCAGACATTTCCGACCAGATCGAGAATTCCCCATTTATTTTTCCCTTCGGGTTTTGTGCCGACTTCTTCAAAAATCAATTCACGGCTGATAACCGCTTTATCTTCTTCCCATTTATCGCCCCAAGGATATAAATTATTTTCGCTGCCGTTGCGGGCGGCATATTCCCATTCCGCTTCGGTCGGCAGACGATATTCTACTCCGTCCTTTTTAGAACGCCATCTGATATACGATTCGATGTCCTCGATATTGACAAATCTTACCGGATGTTTTTCAGTATCCATCACGGGTTTGCCGTTCACCCAGTTGAGCGGAGGTCTGTAATTGGCTGCATTAACAAATCTTCCGTATTCTTCATTCGTAACTTCGGTTTTATCCAACCAAAAACTGTCAACTTTTACCTGATGTTCGGGTTTTTCCAAAATCTCCCCGTCATTGCGTCCCATCGTAAATGTTCCGCCCGGAATCAAAACCATTTCTTTCTTTACCGTTTCTTCAACCTGACCGCCGGTATCGGTATTAGTGGGCGTTGATACTGCCGTGTTTGAATCAGTCCCTCCGATCAAACCCGACATATACATACCAACGCCACCGATTAAAACAAGTAGTAATAACCCGGAAATTCCAATAATTGGCAAAATCATCGGCGAAAAAACCGACTTTTCGGAAACAGCATCTGTAATAAAGCTCTGCTGTCCGGTTTGATACTGCTGCTGCTGAACCGTATTTTGCGGAATCGGTTGAGAGTATTGCGAGTTTGAAATTTGCTGTGATTCATTCCCTTCGCCCGGAGTAAAAGGCATTGTTTGAGCGGGTTTTGGAATACTCGTTTGCGATTTGGTCAATTCCTGGTTTAATTCCGCAACTATTTGTTTCGGATTTCCGTCAAGTAATAAATTGCTTTCCCAATCTTCAAATCCCTGATGGCTGATTCTCAGATGATGATTTCCGCTTTGCACGCCCTCAAGCTGCAGCCAACCGTTTTCTTCGGTTACGCCGATTGAAATATCATTTAAATAAACTTTGGATTTCGGAGGGCTTGTCAAAACACTCAAGGAAGAAACGGGTATCGGAGATGAAGTTTTATTAATAGATGTTGCGGTCGAATACAGCGAAGAGCCGCCCAATGCCGCTCTGAATTCTTCTACCAGAGCCTGCACATCAGAAGTTCTTTCCTCACGTCTTTTCTTTAGCGTATGGCGAACTACATTCTCGATTTCGGGACTTATATCGGTTACGCCCTTTTCCGCAAAGGTCGGCGGTTCATCGGTCAGATGCTTTTTCATTATTGCCGGAATTGAAGAACCCTTAAAGGGAACATCGCCGATGAGCATTTGATAGAGCATTATACCGATAGAATATATGTCGGAACGGGCATCGAGATCATCATCCGACCACTGTTCGGGAGCCATATAATAAGGCGATCCCATCAATCCGGTAGTTTGTGCCTGTATAAATGAGCCGAGCAATTCGCCCGATTTGATCTTTGCCAGACCGAAATCGAGGATTTTAACCGCTTCGTGCATATTTGATTTTCCTTTGAGAATCATTATATTGAGCGGTTTCATATCTCTGTGAACGATGCCTTGTTCGTGTGCTACGCCGATTCCGCTGCAGATTGCCGAGATCATTTCAAAGGCTTTTTCCGGTTCGACTACTTTTTCACGAGCCAGATAATCGTGCAAATCTTCGCCTTCGACAAATTCCATTACAAGAAACGGCATCGTCCCTTGAGCAACTCCGTAATCTGTAACCTGAACTACATTTTGATGACGGATGGCGGCGGCGGCGAGTGCTTCCTGTCGAAATCTTGTAACTAATTGCGGATCGTTCCCGACCAGATCGGGCAGAATAATTTTGATGGCGTGCTGAGTTTTCAGATAAGCGTGGCGGGCTTTGTAAACCACGCCCATTCCGCCCTGTCCGATACGGGTTTCCAAGTGATATTTCCCTTCCAACACGGGTTCGCCGCTGATCGTGTGCATCGTCGGCATCCCGTCCGTCGGACAGGTTTTGACATCATCGGTAAAGCAATGTTTGCATTGTTGGCACTCTCTCATTTTTTAAATTTGATTTACATCAGAAAATTTCTGTGGTTTATATTATTAATTTTTGACAAACTTCAAGTAACGAAAATAATGCTTCAGTCTTTTAATTCTAAATGCTTTAGCCAACTCAAGCAAGGTTTAAATCGTTTGTCTAACCAATTCATAGGCGGAAACCTGATAGATTTGAAAGATGCTGTTGAAATCTAAACGAGTTTATTTGCCGACACCGCCCTCGTTCACAAGCAGATTTCCTTCCTACTGCCGGAATTTATTATTTCACAACAATATTTACCAGACGATTCGGCACGACGATTATTTTTACAATTTCCTTTCCGTCCGTATATTCCTTAATTTTGCCGTCCGCTAAAGCCGTTTTTTCTATAACATCCCTTGAACTATCCGATGCAGCTTTTATACGGGAACGCAATTTACCATTAACCTGAACGGCAATTTCGATCTCATCTTCTTTGGCAATTTCATCATCAGCCACGGGAAATCTCGCATTTGATTCCAAAATTCCCGCTTCGCTTCCCGAAACCGCTTCCCACAATTCTTCCGCAACGTGCGGAGCATATGGAGTCAGCATCAAGATCAAACATTCACACGCTTCTTTGACCGCGACCAAATCGCCGGCATTCGCATTTTCCGGCTCGACTTTAAAGTCATACATCGCATTCGACAATTCCATTAAAGCCGCAACGGGCGTGTTAAATTGTCCGCTTTCAAAGTTTTCGGTAATTCGCTGAATTGTCTGATGAGTCTTTTGCCGCAATTTCTTTGCATCATCTGAAAAGTCCTGAGTCCCCAGTCCTGAGTCCTGATTCAAATTCCCCATTTTCCATTTTCCATTTTCCGTTTTCCATTTATAAATGTATCGCCAAACTCTCTG
>JBGTKR010000276.1:0-5461 GCA_041744535.1 Pyrinomonadaceae bacterium | reverse complement strand
AAATTTGTATATGGCTTTGTCCGACCAAACCCGTCTGCGGCTTTTGAATCTGATGCGGGAAGATGAGATTTGTGTTTGCTTTTTTACCGAAGCATTGGATGAAGGTCAGCCGAAGATTTCAAGGCATCTTGCATACCTGCGAAAAGCGGATTTAGTGGAAGCCAGACGCGAAGGAAAATGGATGCACTATCGGATAAAATTTCCCGAAAATCCCTTTGCGAGAGAAGTTTTATATAACACTTTAGACTGGTTAAAATCACAGACGGAAATGCAGGAAGAATACGAAAATCTGGTCGAAGCGTGTTGTTCTCTGAACGTGCCGGTTACTATTGCCAACGCTCCGAAGCCGGAAGCGATTGTCGAATCGAATATACCAGCTTCAAAGAAAGAGGAAATCGAAACTTTCCTATTGTAAATTGGACTTTTGAGCATCGGGATATGGACAATGCCGACAGCCGTTTCCGCAGCAATAACCGCGTTTTGTGAGGAAATGAGAAGTCAAAACCATCAAGCCTTTGTCAAAATAATAATCTATTCCTTCGACAAGTTCTTGTGGTTTATCGGTCATTCCTTTTTCCTTAATCTCTTTCATACAACGCGAGAAATTCCTTATTTCCTTTCGCACCCAAGATCGGCGATTCTATTACCCCCGAAACTTTTAACCCGACACTTTCGGCAAAGTTATTTACTTCATTTATAACTCTTTCGTGCTTATCCGAATCCTTTACAATTCCGCCTTCTCCGACTTCCCATTTTGTGACTTCAAACTGCGGTTTAATTAGTGTAATAATTTTGCCGTTTTCATTCAAAAGCGGAATCAAAACGGGCAGAATTATTGTAACGGAAATAAACGAAACATCCATCACGATCAGATCGAACTTAACATCAAAATCTTCGGGTTTTAGATAACGTGCATTAGTATTTTCACAAACCGCGACTTTTTCATCAATTCTTATTTTCCAGTCAAGCTGATTTGTCCCGACATCAACCGCAAAAACTTTTTTCGCACCATTTTGCAGAAGACAATCAGTAAAACCGCCCGTCGAAGAACCGACATCCAAACAAACATATTCGCTTGGGCATATTTGAAATTTTTTCAAAGCCTTTTCAAGTTTCAACCCGCCGCGTCCGACATATCCGATTTGTGAAAGTTTCCCCTTGATACGAATTGTATCTTTGGTGGAAAAAGTTTCTGATGAGTTTTCAACCCGTTTTTCATTGACCAAAACAACGCCCGACATAACTAATGCTTGAGCTTTTATAATAGATTCCGCAAAATCCTGTTCAACCAAAATTTTGTCTATGCGTCGTTTTCTCATTGTTCAATGCTGTCGGCTTCAAAGTTTTCGAGTTCTTCATCTTCCGCCGTGTAGCTGATTTTTATCGGGCGGCAGCAAACTTCGCAGTCTTCGATATAGGTTTGCTTATCAACCGATAAATCCAAGACCATCGAGATATTTTGCCAGCAATACGGGCAGATAAAAAAATGTTCGATTTCCATTAAGTTTTGCTAATGCGGTTTTCGGTTTAATAACCGTGTTTCAAGTGATATTCTCAAAACATAATTTAGCAGAATAAAAATGCAAAGGAAATTCGCAAAATTCGCTTGGTTCGTTTTGGCTTACAACATCGTCGTCGTGGTTTGGGGCGTTTTTCTGCGTGCTTCAAAATCCGGCGACGGTTGCGGGCAGTATTGGCTGACTTGCCATAATGAGATCATTCCGACCGCTCCGCAATTAAAAACCGTAATCGAATTTTCGCATCGCTTAATGAGCGGATTGGATTTTTTGATCGTTCTCGGTTTAATGATTTTTGTTCTAAAAAAGTTTACAAAAGGCGAGCAGATCAGAAAATTTGCGGTTGTTTCTTTTATATTTATCATTACCGAAGCACTTATCGGAGCGGGTTTGGTGCTGACCGGAAATACCGCACTTGCAAATACGGCGGCTCGTCCTTTTTGGGCAATCGGACATCTTTTAAACACATTTGTTTTGATAGCTTCGCTGAGTTTAACGGCTTGGCTGGCAAGCGGCGGAAGCGAGATTTCGCTTAGAAATAGAGGCAGATATGTATGGATTTTGGCGTTGGGAATCGTCGGATTTATATTTATAGGTGCAAGCGGTTCGCTGGCGGCTTTGTCCTCGATGCTGTATGAAACGAAGTCTCTGACGGAAGGTTTACAGCAGGATTTTGCCGGTTCGTCGCCGCTTCTGTTACGACTTAGAATCAGCCATCCGATACTTTCGGTTCTGGTCGGAATCTCGATAGCATTTCTGGCAGGTTGGCTAAAAAATAAAGCAAAAGGAAATTTGTGGGTTGAGCGTTTTTCTAATGCTTTAACGCTTTTGGTTTTGATTCAAATATGTTTCGGTGCTTTGACGCTTTTGATGCTTGCACCGATTCTGATGCAGCTCGGACATCTTCTGTTAGCTGATCTGATGTGGATTTCCTTTGTTCTGATGTGGGCGGCATTTTTCGGAAGAGAAGAATTAACTTAAAGGTTTACTAAATATTGAATAGTTGCCAAAACTTTTATACTGCCTACTGCAGCAGCCGTCTGCTTACTGTTATTTTATCTATCCGGCTATTTTACCTGTTTTCAGAGAAATAATAAAGCGGCTTTTGTTTCCCCTATCGTCATAAATTTCTACGGGAACTGACGGTGAGGGAGAAGAAATTTGGACACGGAAAGTTCCGTCTGACGATGCAAAAGTTTCACGTCCTAAAACCCGAACCGTCGCTCCGGCTTTTGTTACTCCGCTGATGATGTAAATTTTTCCGCCGACATTTTCGACATTCCAATCAGCGGCGGTAATTTTTGCTCCCGGTTGATTTTTAATAACCGTAAATTTAGAAGGCTCGCTCCAATCGCTGGTTTGTCCCGATTCGGCGGAGGTTTTGACACGCCAGAAATATGTGCCGGGTGTAATATTTGCAAGTGTGAAATTCACACTATCAAGCGATTCCCGTTCGATAATAACTCCATCTTTCACAAAAAAGGGAGATGTTGCGATTTGCAGATGAAATGAATTGCCGTCGGATTTTTCCCAACGAAAGGAAACATCCGTGTCGCCGCCGCCGGGTAAAATTTGAGCGGATGGAGAAGGTTCGCGTAAGGTCGGAGGTTTGAGCAATTTTTCTCTGGTGTTGACCTTATTGTTTGAAAACGAAATATATTCATCTTCTTTAATAAGAGTTTTTTCACCGCCGACGTTTGATTCAACGCCGCCGCGGTTAATTCGGATTTCACCGTTATCTGTTTTTTGATTGATGTTAAAACTCGCTTCGGTTTGAGAAAGCAGACGGTTTTCCGTCTGTTTTATTTCAACGACATTATTTGAACTGTCGGTTTGATTTTCCGTTTTAACGCGAATCTGCCCGCCGTCCAGTTTTACACGGACGCTTGTTCCGCCGAGCAGGGAAGAACTGTCCTGCATAACGACGGTGCTGTTCGGGCGGACGGAAAGCATCGAACCGTCAATCATCTTTACCTGAGCCCGTCCGTCGGATTGAGTCTGAATCGTATCACCGGCGGAAACATAGGTGGCTTTTGTAACCTTCTCGGTGGCACGGGTCGTCAGACGAATTATGCGGACATCGCCTTCAAATGAAACAATCTGTGCCGCATCCTTCGGTGTGTTGCCGTCGCTTAATTGTGAGTTCAGCCAGTCGCTCGTCCAAAGCCACCAACCGCCGCCGATCAAAGCCGACAGAATAACCAATATCGCCGCACCGCTGTAAACGGTGCTTTTTTTGATCTCCCACCAATCAACATAATATTTACGATATTTTTGGTCTGACATTGTTTCGGGCGTTTTGAGGGTTTGGAATTCGGAAACGGGTTCGAGCAAAACCCGTCTTTTTATTTTAGACTATTTGCCGGTAAAAAGAAATATTATTCATCTTCGATTTCCTGGTCTAAAGTCCTGAAGATTTTTTCTTCAGGCGTTTCACCCGCACGCGGAAAGATCAAAGACAAAATAATTGAAAGTGCAATTGTTCCCGCTACAACTCCGAGAGAAATATTAATTACTTCCTGGTTGTAAATACCCTTCTCAAAATCAACCAGAAAAGCGGCAAAAGCCGTCCGGCTGTTTACCCCGACAGCTAAAAGCAAGGTGTGTGCGGTCAAAGGGAAAAGCATTTTTACTCCGATAAATGACAAAACAAACGCCAGACCGTATTTAAGATAATGAAATCTGTCCGCCATATCCGCGAGCAGAAAGAAAAATGTCCGCAAGCCTAAAATGGCAAAGATATTGGATGTGTAAACAATAAATCTATCGGTCGTGATTCCGAAAATTGCGGGAATCGAGTCCACGGCAAAAATTACATCGGATAATTCTACAACGATTAAAACAAGCAAAAGCATCGTCCCCACCCGTTTACCGTTTTCACGGGTTAAGAATTGTCCGCCGACATATTCTTTTTTTATCGAGATGTATTTTGTAATAAAAGATACGAGTTTACTGTCTTCGGGATTAAATGCGTCTTCATCATTAAAAAACATTTTTAAACCCGTATAGATCAGAAATGCTCCGAAAAAGTATATTATCCAATGAAAGCGTTCGACCAGTTCCGCACCTGCGAAAATCATCGTCATACGCATAAATAACGCTCCCATAATTCCCCAGAAAAGAACGCGGTGCTGTAATTTATGCGGAACTTTGAAATAGCTGAATATCAGCAGAAAGACGAATAAATTATCAATCGAAAGCGATAATTCGATCAGATAACCCGTAAAAAATTCCTTCCCCTTAAAACTGCCGAATTCCCATAAAACAAACACGCCGAATAAACACGCCATCGAAACCCAGACGATACTCCAGATGATCGTTTCCTTCCGGCTCGGCGTATGTGCCTTACGGTTGACGATGCCGATGTCAACAAAAAGTGCTGCAAAAACGACGGCGAAAAAGAAAACCCAATGCCACATTTCATATTCAACATTCATAAGCAAGTAAGATACAAGTTTGCAGATGTAAAAACAAACAAACAAGTGGTAAGTGGTAAGTGGTGAGTGGTGAGTGATAATAAGTGATAAATAGTAAATGGTAAATGATAAGTATCTCATTATAAAATTTTCAGATACACTTACCACTCACCACTTACCACTTACCACTTACCACTTACCACCGTTTACAATTGTCCTTTTCATTGATAAAATCACGGATTACAATTGATTCTAAAAATATAAACGAAGGTAATTTAAACAGATGTTAAAGTTTTTCAAACGTATGGAGAGAACGAGAAATTTTGTTCTTCTTCTTTTCGCGGTAGTAATGGTCATCAGTTTGATCGTGTTTTATGCACCGACGGGTGATATACAGGAAAACCTGACGCGGAGCGGGGAAACCGCTGCAACCGTCGGCAGTGAGGAGATAACCGTCGGCGAATTGGTAACGCAGCAGCAGAATATGCAGCAGCCGCTGCCGGCGAATTTTTTGCTCAACGGTATGAT
>JBGTKR010000275.1:0-2444 GCA_041744535.1 Pyrinomonadaceae bacterium | reverse complement strand
TTTTGATTGCAGGCATTTGTCAGAGCATTCAGCGTCAAAGGATAATAATCGGGCGTAGTGTTTTCTTTTTCGATCAAACAACCGAGAACACGGCATTCGACTTCGTTTAATTCAACATTCATACTGCTTGCAAATATAACTTATTTTTCCGAAGGATGCTTGGAGTTTTTATAAAAATTACAGCACGGGAATGAATTTTTCATTAACCCGATTCCAGAGTTCTTTTGCCAATTCCTTGCGATTCGGGTTGACCACCGATTCGTAACCGAAATTTATAATTGCTTTATATTCTTTAAGTTGGAAAAGCCGCCACAGATGTTCCATAAAACTTATATCTTCCCACCAGCAGACGATATTGCTCGCTTTTTTTTCGCTGTTTTCGATCTGATACGTGATCGAAGCATAATGAATCGGCAGATCGGTTTTGGCGGCAAATTCAAAAAACGACGAATTGAACGGCAGAACTTTTTCGCCTTTGGTGCTTGTGCCTTCGGGGAAAACGACAACGCCTTCGCCGGCGTTTAATTTTTCAAGAATTTCCGCACCGGCACGCGGAATGTCCCGGCGATTCTCACGATTGATAAAGATCGTTCCCATATCCCGAAAAATCCTTCCCGCGGCAAACCAATCAATAATATCGGCTTTGGCAACAAAAACGCTTTGGATAACCGCTCTGAGTGCGGGAATATCGGTATAACTCAAATGATTGGAAACCAGAAAAAACGGAGCTTTCGGACGCTCGCCGATCACTTCTATCTTCATTCCCGAAATTTTAACGAATGATTTTGAAAACAATCCAAAAATTATCTGCCGCCAGTATTGTTTGTTCGGAATAATAAAATCCCCGACATACCAAATCCCGTAAAGCCCGAAGGTCGCACCGAGAAAAACGATCATTTTTATTAATGCACGAAGATTTTTCATTTGTTTATAAATGGTTTTCGATCTTTGGTTTTTGGTTTTTGGTTTTTGGAGATTTTTATAATTGATGTTATTTGAAGAATTTTTTTTCTGATATTTTTAATCCATTTAATTTTTAATTGGGTTATGCCGAAAATATTATTGTTCAACCGAATATAACAATTTGTATTTCAAAAACCAAAAACCAAAGTCCCAAGACCAAATTTTTAATTATTCCGTTTCAATATTTTTAAAATTATACCTTAACAAGATACGCATCGGCAAAAACTCTCCGCTGCGTGTCGCAGGTCGCCAATTCATTGTTTTTATCGCCTTAATTGCCGATTCGTCCAAGCCGAATCCCGCCCATCGTGCGACTTCCGTTCTGAGAATTTCGCCGTTTTTATCAATATCAACTATAACATCAATAGTTGCGGCAATGCCGTAAAGATAAGCCGTTTGTGTGTATTCGGGTTTGATTCGTTTGTAGGGTAAAGGCGGACGAAAATCTTTTGTTTCGGCGGAATTTTCTTCAGGTAGTTCTTCAAGGTTTGAATCATTTTCCGCTAATTCATCTTTTTGCACAGCCTTTATTTCTGTGGAAATCTCTGTGGAAAACTCATTTATTGAATTTATTAATTTTGATTCAGACGTTTTTTCATCTTCACCTTTGAAGGATTTTAACTGCCAAGCCACAAGCCTTCCCGTCCGCGAACTGACCAGATAAAAAGCCGCGTAAGATTCAAAATAAGATTTTTCTTCAAGCGAAAATCTTTGCAGAGAATCGGTTTTTATCAGTATAAAAAACTCGCATCCAATCGCAGTTCCTAAATTTTTGGCTTCTTCAAGTGATAAATTATACGGATTATTAAAATTTTTAGATTTTAAAACGGTTTCGCTCAACGAAAAATTTAAAATATTTATTTCACTTGAAAAATAATCTGCCAATTTTTCCCGAACTTCATTTGATCGAACTGTTTTTTCGGGAATTAAAATCGCAATCTTTTGAGCGTGGATTTGTAAAGTAAGCAGTAAAAAACTGATAAATGATAAATGATAAATGATAAATGATAAGCGTTTTTTCATTTGTAAAAGCCTAACTCTTTTGATGATAGAGTTTTGTAATTTCTTCTTTGAGTTCGGGCGGAAAACAAACTCTGTGAATTTTATAGCTTTTCTGTAACCCGCGAACCGCCGCACTTACTTCGGAAATCTCTTTGATATTTGATTGCGAAAAACCTTCTTCGACAAAGATCAGATTTTTCGGCTCGACTTCGTTGGTATAAAAATAATACGGAACATCGCCGGCTTTGTCTTCGATGAAATAATAGTCGGTGTCGAAACCCGCTTTTTTTACAACCTCTTTTGCTTCATTTAAAAAGGTTTCGCGTTTGTCTTCCGGCATATCCAGATCAAAAACCTTGAACAAACGGCGATTTAGAAATCTTTTCGACAGATCGGAAAGAATATCATCATCGGAATTTTGCCATTGTTTAATGTGAAATAGTATATCTGCGTCGTCAATTTGCAGATGCTCGGAAAGT
>JBGTKR010000274.1:0-3097 GCA_041744535.1 Pyrinomonadaceae bacterium | reverse complement strand
TCGCCGACCAGAAAATAATGTCCGTGTTCGTTGATTCGCCCGATTCTTTTAATGACTTCGCTCGTTTGCTCAAGCGGATGTTTGGCAATGACTATATCGCCGACCTTAAAATCCTCGGCGTGTCTGTCCACCAAAACCACGTCGCCGTTTTTTAAGGTCGGCAGCATCGAATTGTTCTCGACAATATATTTGTGCTGATAACCCAATAAAACCAGACCGATTTCATAAAAAGATGCTTCGGGTAATTCTTTCATCAACGTTAAAGCAAAAAGATGAGCAATAAGTTATTCAAAGGAAAAACTTACCACTCACCGTTTACCGTTTACCACTAACTAAAAACTTACCGTGTAATATTTTACATCTTCGCCTTTGCTGTCCCAGAACATTTCGTGGATTTGCTTGATGTGATCCATCAATTCGTTGGCGTGTTCGTGGCTGACTTCCTGTTTGCAGGTCGAGCAGAGTTTTGCCGCCTTCCAGAAAACTTCGTGCAGATCGGGATATTTTTCCAGATGTTCGGGTTTAAAATAATCGGTCCAAAGCACGAGAATATGGTCTTTTGCCAAATCCGCCCGTTCCTCTTTGATGGCGATATATCGCGTCAAAGTATTTTGATATTTGATATTCGCCGCTTCGTCGCCGTCCGCCGGTTTTTTCAGGTCCAAAATCTTCTTCGTCAATGAATGAACCGCTTCCGCTTCAATGCGGGCTTGTGCCGGATCATAAACTCCGCAAGGTGCGTCGCAATGTGCGTGTGCAATGTTCGTTGGTGCAAATTCCAACAATTTTCTTTTTATTTTTTTAATCATTTTTTTCCTTCCTTGTTCTTTTTATATAAATTTTCTGGTTTTTTCTACGAAATAAATCATCATTTTCTTTCCGAAATAATTATCAATTGTTAATTAGTAATTAATAATTAGCTTGGAAATCTCAACTGTTAATTATTCCACAGGTCGTCCGCCGGCATCAATTCCTTCGACGCTTGCTTGGCGGATTACTTTTACATTCAAATCGTCATTGCAGCGAATCTGACACGACAAGCGAGTGTGATCGCCGAGATCCGTTTTCGATGCAAGAATCATTTTTTCAGGTTCACCGATCGGTCCCGGATCGCCCGATAAAATCTCGACGCGGCACGTCGTGCATTTCGCATTTCCGCCGCAGCGGTGCAAAATATCAACGCCGTTATCTTCGAGTGCTAAAACTAATTTTCGTCCCTCGTCCGCTTCAAAGGCGACTTCTCCATTGGCGGTTTCCGCAGTAATTGTTGGCATAAAATTTCTGTAACTCCTGCTATTTGATTTGTAAAACTTCTATTCTTTGACTTTAGGAAAATTGCCCTCGAAAAGCAAGCAGAGAGCAAATTGTTGATTAAAACTATTTACAGATAATCAGTTCCCTCTGGTTATGTAGTTCAAGAGTAGGAAGTTGTCAGTTACGATGCTAAAATCATCATTGTTACTTATCGAGAATCTGATTTCATAGATAAAAACCGGAACAATTTTGAAGTCTAATAAAACGTGGGGAAAAATTATGAATGATTTGTATAAATTAAACGAAAACAATGAACCGGAAGAACCGACGAATGAGCCGGAAAATCCGACTCCCGAACCGGCAGCTCCACCGATTGAGGAACCGCCGCCGCCGACAACAAATCCCGATCCGTATCCGGTGGAAGACCCGATTTCGGAACCTGCACCTGTGCCGACTCCGCCCGAACCAACTCCTGAGTATCCGCCGGATGTTATTTTTAGACCAGAACTTTAAAAGTTTAAAAAGCAAAATGAAAGATGGTTTGAATAAAATTATTCAAACCATCTTTCATTTTGCCGGATTTTCTTCAAGCCTCTACTAAAACAAATTTACTTGTATCGGTATTTCTGCCGACCTTGGCAATTTTATCGGTAACTTTGGTTATTCCATCCAAACCGGGAAGAGTCTGCATTTTTTGTGTAACCAGACGGTCAATCCATTCAATCCCTTTGTCGTCGCCGAAAAGCGTGGCAATCGTGTAATTGTTCAAACTCTGTGATCTTGCTCCGCTTCCGACGGGTCGCCAGAAACTCTTTATTATAAAACGTGCGATTTTCTGCGAAAAATCGCTTTTTTGAAGTTCGAGCCGTGCAACGCTGTGATAAAACTGTGTATGGACGGATTCTTCGCGGATAATTCCTTTTAAGATATGCGTTAAAACAGGATGATCGGCGAGTTTTATCAAACGGCGGTAAGCCTGAGCCGCACACATTTCATTGATCGTGCCGTAAGCCATATGAGTTGCGGTAAAACTTTTGCCGACACAGTTTGTCAAAGCCGTAAAAATCCGCGTATAGAAATGATAAAAATCCGAAACGCTGGTTGTAATTTCATCCTTCCATTTGTCGCTCGTATCAATTCCGGCTTCATTTAGAAATCTGTTGATAAGTTCGCCGTGCGTGATTTCTTCAAGTCCCCAACGCTCCATAAATTTACTGATGATCGGGTCTTTTCCCGTCGGGGTGTTTAGAAGTTCCTGATGATACATATCCGTCAAAATCTCTATATCCCGCATATACAGCAAAACGGGAACAAAGCGTTCATCGAGCGGATGATCTTTTACTTCGTGCCACGGAATTTCATCAATAAATTCTTTGGTCAAAGCACGCGGCTGATTTTCATACCAGTTCAATACATCTTGGTTGGTTTCAAAGGTCATTTTCTAATCTGTCGGTAATTTTCTTAAAAGTTAAAGTTGGTTACAACTGCTGTATCTTCTATTATTTATTTCGTTCAATAATGTATTTCAGATGCAATAATTTAGCAAATTATATCTAAAAGTTTGTATCTGTCTGTATAAAAAACTCCAAATAATAAGTTTAATGAATATATTTTAATGATTTTTTTCATTTTTTGCCACTAATGAAAAGCGGCGGAAAATGTTAGAATTATAATTCAAATAAAACAATACAAACAAATAAAATATGAAATTTTCAGTTTTTTTAATTACCTTACTACTTTTATCGGCAAGTGTTTTCGCTCAAGAAAACAATTTGAACTTTGAAGGTGAAAAGCATCTTAAAAACATCAAACAATTAACCAACGGCGGCGAAAATGCCGAAGC
>JBGTKR010000273.1:0-1771 GCA_041744535.1 Pyrinomonadaceae bacterium | reverse complement strand
TTTCCTTTTTCTTTGCCGAAGTGCTTGTTCCGCTGACCGATATTTTCGGTTCGCCGCCGCCGATGCCCGATTCATATACGACCTTGTTGCTTACACCGCGAACAATTATCTGCCCGACCTGTTCGACGAAAACCTTATTGGAAACGCCGTCAACGGTAACTTTTTTGCACGTTCCCGTTAAAGTAACCGAATTTGCCGTCGTGTCTTTATCGAGTTCGACTTCCCTGTTTTTGCAATCGTAAGTCGCATTTATTCCGGTATCGGAAATAAGCAGTTCGCCGCCTTCAAGCCCGTCGTCTGCGGTTTCCGTTCCGCTCGTGTCAGCCGTTTTTCCGTCCGATGCCGGGATTTCCGTGTTTGCCTGCGATGTTTCGCTGTTGGCGTTGGATTTTGGAATCTCTCTTAATTTGTAATTACAGCCCGAAAAGGCAAAAGCCAGTATTAAAATAACGATTTGTATTTTCAAAATTATTAAACTCCCGTAAATTTATTATTAGCGTTAAATCGTTTGCTATCATAACATTTATTGGCTTTCCGCTCTATAAATATAAAAAATTTATAATGGTTTCGTAAATTGTGCTGCTTGTTCTTCTTTGCGAACTTTGCGAATTTTCGGGAGAAAAAGTGTTTCCCGCAAAGTCGCAAAAACTGCAAAGCTATGAATCCTTGTTTTACATCGGCAACATAAGAGGACACTACCAAAAAATTTCCAACATAAATAAGCAGAACGGTTTTAAACCTTTAGATAACGACAAGCATCTTAGAGGAGATTGCGATAAAATATATTAAGAATGATTTTAAGGATTACATTATGAAAAAGTTTTTTCTGATAGTTAGTTTTACATTATTGATATTTTCGGCTTCGGCTCTTGCACAGGACAAAAATGACGAAAGGCAAGTGCCGATTGATACACTTTTAGAAGCGGACGCAAAGCATAATCTGAATGTTGCGTGGCAGTATTTCAAATTGAAAAAGGCTTACAAAGCGGTTTTAATGCGAACCGAAGAAACCATCGCAGCACATCCGACCTTTTCGCAGATGGACGAAGTTTTATATCTCGCCGGAATAAGCAGTTATTATCTTTCGGAAGGAAAAGGCAAGCAAAAAATAAATCTCGAAGTTTTGACCAAAGACGACCAGAAACGCTACGCCCCGAAAAGACTGCGTGAAGATGCGGTTGCACTCTTGAGTCAATTGGTCGAAAGTTTCCCCGAAAGCAAATACGCCGATAAAGCCAAAGATACTTTAAAGGAATTGAAACCGGAAAAATAAACTTAAATCATAGTACGAAAATATTTAAAGGAAGATTGAAAAGCAGTTCGGGTTTTGTCAAAACCCGACTGTTTTTTATATTGCTGCTGTTTATGAAAAATTTATGAGTTCTAAAAATCAAGTTACAACATCTTATTTCGTCAGCGACCCATTTTTGAAAAATCACAATAAAATCTCAAAACCTTCCTGTTCAAAATGATGGTCGTGCGTGAGAATTTCCTTGATGCTAAGTGTTTGGCAGGCGTTCATTGAGATGCAATCGGTTAAGCTGTAACCTTTGTCGAGTCGGGATTCGTAAAGTTCTAAACCTTTGAGAAATTGGTAGTGCTAAAAAGGTAATGCTTTAGGTCTGACATCTAGCTTGCCTGATTTTATTGTAATGACAGATAAAATATCTGATCGCTCCTTCGTGGTTTGCTTGCTTCTTTGAAAACGACAAACTTTTTCTCACCAATCTTGAAACTCTTTGTCGCAAAGTGCAGTTAAATCGTTAGACCG
>JBGTKR010000272.1:0-8567 GCA_041744535.1 Pyrinomonadaceae bacterium | reverse complement strand
ATAACTTCGCCTTCGGTTTTTTCGAGTTCATAATTTCCCGGAGTTGCCGAAACGTAAATTGTTTGATCTTTCATCGCTTCAAATTCCTGAAAATTGAGCGGACGATTATCTTTTGCCGAAGGCAGGCGGAAACCGTAATCAACCAAAGTTCCCTTGCGTGATTGATCGCCTTTATACATCGCTCCGATCTGCGAAACGGTTTGGTGCGATTCGTCTATTACTATAATTGCATCCTTCGGCAAATAATGAAGTAAGGTTGGCGGCGGATCTCCCGCTTTTTTTCCTGTGATGTGGCGTGAATAATTCTCTATGCCGCGACAAAATCCCATTTCCTTCATCATTTCCAGATCATACATCGTCCGTTGATGAAGCCTCTGTGATTCGACCAATTTTCCCTGTTTTATCAGTTCTTCTTCCCACCAGACGAGTTCTTCTTTAATCGTTTTTATCGCCCGTTTCATCGCGTTTTTCGGCGTGACAAAGTGAGTTTTCGGATAAATATAAACTTTTGAATCGTGTTTTTTGATGACTTCGCCGAGAAGCGGATCAATCGTATAAATCCCGTCAATTTCATCGCCCCAGAATTCTATCCGATAGGCTTCGTCTTTATAACTAAGATAAATTTCGACAATATCGCCGCGAACGCGGAATTTTCCCCGTTCAAAATCAATTTCGGCTCGTTCATATTGGATCGAAACGAGTTTTTTTAATAATTCCTCACGTTTGAGAGTCTGCCCCGGTTCGACTTCCAAAGACATTTTAAAGTAATTATCAGGATCGCCGAGTCCGTAAATGCACGACACGGAGGCGACGACGATCACATCGCGTCTTTCAAATAGTGAAGATGTTGTCGAAAGCCGCAAACGGTCAATTTCCTCGTTGATCGTCGCTTCTTTTTCAATATAAAGATCGGCTGCGGGAACATACGCTTCGGGTTGATAATAATCGTAATACGACACGAAATATTCAACCGCATTTTCGGGAAAAAACGTCTTAAATTCCTGATAAAGCTGTGCCGCCAGAGTTTTGTTATGAGCAATTACAAGCGTCGGACGTTGAACTTCTTCGATCACACACGCTACCGTAAAAGTTTTTCCTGATCCGGTTATTCCCAACAAAACTTGGTCGTTCACATTTTTGTTAAGGTTCTCGACCATCTGAGCAATCGCCTGCGGTTGGTCGCCGGTCGGTTTGTAATCGGTAACTAATTTAAATTCCATTATTTCAAAATAAAAAAATCGAGCTAAGAAGTTTATATTACAATTCTACTTCTTAACTCGATGTCTTTTCAATTCTGCAACTTGTCTTTTATGCCGCAACCAGATCAAAACTCTTAATGGCATCATTAGCGGCTCTTGCTAACTCTTCAGGTAAAGAGTTTGTTTCAATATAATTATACAAAGGCGGGAGAGTTCTTTCATCTTTTATAACTTTCAAAACGTGAAGAATTGCAAGTTTTACCTTTTTATTGCGGTGATTGTACATCGCATCAAAGATTTCTTTGATCTCTCCCGCCTTTATCAAAAGTGCAACCAATGCAAATGCCTCATAAGCATTTTTTTGGTCGGGATCAACTAATCTGTCAATTGATCTGTCAACCAGATCACTTTCAATTGCGGCTCTGGCGGCTTGAATCATACGAAATTCATCATTTGTTTCGGCGATTCTCGTCCAGGCATTTCCTCTGTCGAAACTGACACTAAATAATGCTTTAGCGGCGGCGGCACGAACTTCTCTGGTCGGATCGGCACAGGCTAACAGAAGTGCTTCAAAAGTTGATTCGTGGTCAAATTCTGCCAAAACTGCAACTGCCTTGGAACGTAAATTTGAAGACAGATCATATAAAGCAACATCTGTTAGGGCTTCTACCGAATTTCGGTTTCTGAAGGCAGCCAGAATTCTGACGGCTAATTCCCTGACTTCCTGATCTTCTTCATACTCATCTTTAGTTTGCTCGATTGCACTAATTAATGCCAAATCATTTGAAAGTGAAAGCTGATCAAAACTCTTAGCGGAAATAATTTCATTAAAGTCGCTTACCGGCAGATTTCTAAATTGCAGATCAATTATCTTTTGAGCCGGGCTCTCATTTTTTAAAGAATCTTTTTTCTTTAAAATACCGTCTGTCTTCGGCAAACTCTTCGACAGTTTATTTTTTTTCTCGGTTGAATTATCATTCGTCTTGATATTTTTCCTGAGCCAATCTGATTCCTTATCAACATAAACCGAATCCGCATCCCTGTTTTTTTCTTGCTTAAATTGTTTTGTTTTACCTTTTTGTTTATTCAGGGTTTCGGATTTTTTGTTGTTCATTACCCAATAAATAGCTCCGGCTAAACCGATAACCAACGCGAAGAGCATTATATACCACCAGGTAAAATCTTCGGCGACAGCTGCTTCCTGTTGAGGCGACCTAACGGGCGGCATTTGTGAAATGACTTCCGTTGAAATAAAAAACACCAATGAAACCGTGCTTAATATTCTAACTTCTAAACTGTTTTTATTTATCATTTTTTTAATGTGTTTGGTTGGATTCTTGAAAAGTTATGAGGAGTTTTAAGGAGGCTTAAACTGTAAGATTTTTGTGTTTTTGTTTAACTCACAAATTACACCTTGATCATTATACAACTAATAATTCATAAAGTGAAGAAAAAAGTTTAAAAATGTTAAAAATTGTTGTTTTTTTTGTCATTTGTTAAAAATAAACTTTACCTATTCGGCATTTCATAATAAAGTAAAAAACCTCTTACAAAATTTATTCAGAAAACTTTTTCTATTTCAAAAAAATGACTAAAGCCGAAACTGTTTCCGAAACAAATTTAGTTAATTTTCCGCTGTTAAATCGCGGCAAAGTCAGGGACATTTATAAAGTTGACGAAGATCGTTTGTTACTGGTGGCAACGGATAGGATTTCCGCGTTTGATTGTGTGATGCCGAATCAAGTTCCGCGAAAAGGTGAAGTTTTAACACAAATTTCCGCTTTTTGGTTTGAGAAATTAAAGGATATTACGGCAAATCATCTGATTACCGCAAATTTCGATGAAATGCCCGACGAGATCGGAAAACATCCCGAATTAATGGGTCGTTCAACGCTGGTAAAAAAGGCTAAAGTTTTCCCCGTCGAATGTGTCGTTCGCGGATATTTGGAAGGTTCGGGTTGGAAGGATTATCAGATTACGGGCGAAATCTGCGGAAATAAATTGCCGGAAAACTTACAACAATGCGAAAAATTGCCGGAACCGCTGTTTACTCCGGCAACCAAAGCCGAAACCGGACACGATGTAAATATTGATGAAAAAACATTTGCAAACATCATCGGCGAAAAAAATGCGGAAACTTTGAAAAAACGCACGCTCGAAATTTATAAAACAGCAAGCGATTATGCACTTTCACGGGGAATCATAATTGCCGATACGAAACTCGAATTCGGCATAGATGCGGACGGCGAAATTTTATTGATAGACGAAGTTCTAACACCCGATTCATCGCGTTTCTGGTCGGCTGCAGCTTATGCACCCGGCAAGGCACAAGCATCTTTTGACAAACAATTCGTCAGAGAATATCTGGAAACTTTGGATTGGCACAAGCAGCCGCCCGCTCCCGAACTGCCGGCGGAAATCGTGCAGGCAACGACCTCTCGCTATTTAGAGGCATACAAATTATTGACCGGAAAGGAACTGTAAAAATTAAGAATTGATTATGAAAATGCGTAAGCAAATGGAAGAGTTAATCGAAGAAATGCTCGACGGGCAGATTTTGCTCGGTGAGGCGATTATGGAATTTGAAAAACTATATATCGAAAAATGTCTGGAACGAAATAAAAACCACATTTCCAAATCCGCAGATATTTTGGGAATCCATCGCAACACGCTTTCAAAACGCATCGCATCCTACAAAAAACCTTTAAAAAGTATGGCAAAAAGACGCTAAAATTAAAGCAATGCGTGATAAACCGTATTTTGTCTATAAAACTTCTAACTCATCTCCGAGTTTTATTTTCTCACCGAAATTTTCCGCCACGAGATTTTGTCCGAACAAGACATCATTTTTGCCCAAACCGAAATCTTCAAAACTATTCGGAAAAACATCCGCAGACCTTCGATAAGCGGAGAGGGTTTTCAGAGGTTCCTGCACATCGGAAATCCCCGTTATTTGATCTATTGTCGTTACGACACATCTGGCACAAGGTTTTGTAACGCGGAAAATCGTTTTGCCGATCCTGATCTTTTTCCAATCGTCTTCGGCAAACGCTTCGGAATCGGAAACAACCAAATTCGGGCGAAAACGGTTCATCGGAATCTGTTTTTCGAGTCTGGAATTTAAATCTTTCAAAGAATTTTCACCGATTATCAAAAGCGGATAACCATCGGCGAAACTTACGATGTCGTTTCCTTTATTAAACTTTTCATTGATTCGGCGGTGCGTGGATTCGGGCATTCGGACGAGTCGGCAATTTGTTTCTAAATATTCGCTAAACCATTGATTTATTTCAGCCTTCGCAACCAAAGCATCGCAGTAACTGTTCCAAACTCGAACTTCGATCTTTTCAGCATTTTCAAAGTCATCCGATATTTGCAATACTGCAAACGATTCTGCCGAAATATTTAAACCATCCTTAATTATCTCAACATTAAGCGTCGCCATCTTTGAAAATTCCCTCTGCGTCAATAGATCATTATTTTCATCAACCAACATATAACGCCTGTCATCTTGTAAACCTCTTTTTTCAACCATCGAATTTTGAACGGAAATTCCGCTTAAGGATTTGACCGGATAGATATTTATTTCGGATATTTTCATAACATTTTTATGTTGATAACGGTATTAGCAGATTTTATGCCGCATAGATCACCACACTTGACTTTTTAAACAGATTTATTATACTAGCACTCATACGATTAGAGTGCTAAAAATACATTTTGCATCAAACGGCACGATAATTATACAACTTATTAAATCTTAATTAAACAAGGAGTTAGAAACAAATATGGCTACGAAAATCAAACCATTGCACGACAGAGTAATTGTCAAACGCATTGAAGAAGACACGACGACATCGGGCGGAATTATTATTCCCGATTCGGCAAAGGAAAAACCGCAGGAAGGCGAAATTATCGCCGTCGGCGAAGGAAAATATAAAGAAGACGGCACACGCCAAAGTCTTGATGTGAAGGAAGGAGATCGCGTTCTGTTCGGTAAATACAGCGGTTCGGAGATCACGCTTGACGGCGAAGAATTCCTAATGATGCGTGAAGACGAAATCTTGGGAATCATTGAACGTGCGGGTGCGAATGCAAGTTAAGAGCGTGATTCGTAATACGTAATTCGGTAATACGTTTAAGAGCGTTTTTGAGAATTGCGTATCAAAAAAATCACGACAATAAATTTTAAAACATTAAATATAATAAAAACGAATTACGAATTACGTAAAACGGATTACGTAAAAACAAGGAGATAAAAAGATTATGGCAAAGCAAGTAGTACACGGCGAAGAATCACGCTCGGCAATTTTGCGTGGGGTGAATCAGTTAGCCGACGCAGTAAAAGTTACATTAGGTCCGAAGGGACGCAACGTAGTTATTGACAAAAAATTCGGAAGCCCAACGATCACGAAAGACGGCGTAACCGTTGCAAAAGAGATCGAATTAAAGGATGCTCTGGAAAATATGGGAGCTCAGATGGTTCGTGAAGTCGCATCGAAAACATCCGATGTTGCAGGCGACGGAACAACAACGGCAACCGTTTTGGCTCAGGCGATTTTTAAAGAAGGTGTTCGCACAGTTGCGGCAGGTGCAAACCCGATGGCTCTCAAACGCGGAATTGATACAGCGGTTGAAAAAGTTGTCGAAGAAATCAAGAATTTTGCACAACCCGTTTCGGGCGATTCGATTCAAAATGTCGGAACGGTTTCGGCAAACGGCGACAAGCAAATCGGCGAGATCATCGCTAAAGCAATGGATAAAGTCGGTAAAGACGGCGTAATCACGGTTGAAGAATCGAGAACGATGGATACGACTTTGGAAGTTGTTGAAGGAATGCAGTTTGACCGCGGTTATCTTTCACCTTATTTTGTAACCGATCCTGAAAGAATGGAAGCGGTTCTGGAAGACCCGTATATTCTTATCAATGAGAAAAAAGTCAGCAATATGAAGGATTTACTGCCGATTCTCGAACAGGTTGCAAAACTCGGCAAACCGCTTTTGATAATTGCGGAAGACGTTGACGGTGAAGCACTTGCAACATTGGTTGTCAATAAACTTCGCGGAACATTAAACGTGGCGGCGGTTAAAGCACCGGGATTTGGCGACAGACGCAAAGCAATGCTCGAAGACATCGCTACGATCACGGGCGGAACGGTTATCAGCGAAGATTTAGGAATTAAACTGGAATCAATTTCGCTTGACGATCTAGGAAGTGCCAAGAAAGTTACGATTGACAAAGATAATACGACAGTCGTCGAAGGTGCGGGCGAAGGCGAAGCGATTCAAGGTCGTGTAAAAACTATCCGTTCACAAATTGAAGAGTCATCTTCTGATTATGACCGAGAAAAATTGCAGGAACGCTTGGCAAAATTGGTCGGCGGAGTTGCGGTCATCAAAGTCGGTGCGGCAACCGAAACCGAAATGAAAGAGAAAAAAGCCCGCGTAGAAGACGCAATGCACGCAACCCGTGCGGCGGTTGAAGAAGGAATCGTTCCGGGCGGAGGAGTTTCGCTGGTTCGTGCTTCGAGAGTTCTTGACGATTTCAAAACCGACGCCGAAGATTCCGACGAGCAAATCGGTGTAACCATCGTCAAACGTGCGTTGGAAGAACCGCTTCGACAGATCGCTAATAATGCTGGTCGTGAAGGTGCGGTCATCGTTGAAAATGTTCGCAATGAAGACAGCGACACTTACGGATTCAACGCTGCCAGTGAAAAATTTGAAGACCTCGTGGCGGCAGGAGTTATTGATCCCGCTAAAGTTACGAGAACGGCACTTCAAAATGCCGCTTCAATCGCCGGATTGATGTTGACGACCGAAGCAATGATCGCTGACGCTGAAGAAGAAGGCGAAGGCGGCGGCGGAATGCCGGGCGGAATGGGCGGAATGGGAATGGGAATGTAATTCCATTTTGGATTTTGGATTTTCGATCTATTCGTTGATTTCAATTTCAAAACATATTAAAGGCTTTGCTCTACTTTGAGCGAAGCCTTTTTTTTTAAATTTTAAAAAATTTGTCCTTTTTTTTCATTATTTTTCGCATTATATATTAAGCGAGTTTATTTTATGCAATTTGAGATTTCCCCCAATCCATACGGCATTTTTTTATTTAGCGATATGCCGCCGCATCATTTATGGCATAAAGCATAAAAAAAATTTACAGAGGATGTTTAAAAAGTTCTTGCAATATAAAGCAAGTCGTGTAATTATGAAATCATTCAGTAAACACAGGCTAATAATACTTAAATAGTTGCAGAACTTGCCAACCAAGCCACAAAGATATTTGAAATGTAAATATTCCAAATAAAATAATTTTTTCCTAATTAAATGCAAGCAACAGCCATCATTTCAGGTGAAATATTATTTTAAAGAAATAATTGTTTTTTAGAGCAATCTAATAATTTTTTAAAGTCAAAAAGGAGAAAAAATATGTTCAGCCCCCAAAATATAATTGCAAATAAAAAGTTTAGACTCGATCTGCTTCATCATTTCACCCTCAAGTTTGTTTTAACAATATTTTTGTTAATCTTGGGAGTAACTACTTTGAATCTACCCGTTAATGCTCAAAGCTCGGTTACGGGTGGTTTTGAAGGGCGTGTATTGGAAGACGGAGTGCCTTTAGCCGGAGTTTTGGTGCAGTTTAAGAATCGTTCAAACGGTTTTCAGACCGCAAAAAGAACCGATGCCAACGGTTTTTTTCGTGAAACCACGCTTCAACCGGGCGTTTATACGATAAGAGTTGTCCAAGACGGCACAGAGCGTTACAGTAAAGATCAGGAACTCTATGCAACCCGTTCAAACTCGATTGTTCCCGTCCCAATAAACCTTCAAAAAGCAATTATTGCGACTTCGCCGACTCCTCAGCCGAGTCCGACGGACACGACAACCTCAAATCTAAATCTGGTTAAGCAAACAGATTCCGACATTGAAGCCGGCGGAAACTTGAATCCGAGACGCGATGCCGCTTTTAATGAACGTCTTGTGCGGACTCTGCCTTTAGGCGGACGAACTCTGACAAGAACTTTTGATGAACTCGCTCTGCTGGCATTAGGCGTTGCCCCGGCTCCGCAGGCTATCGGCAACAGCGTCGGTCCCGGTGTCGGCGGCGGTGTCGGCACGTCCGGTCAGTTTTCCATCAACGGTCTGCGTTCCCGTGCAAATAATTTTCTGGTTGACGGTTCAGACAACAACGACGAAGACATCGGCGTGCGTCGTCAAGGATTTTTCGCCCTCGTGCCGCAACCGATCGAATCCATCCAAGAATTTCAAATCATAACTTTGCTTGCTCCGGCGGAATTCGGACGCAACCTCGGCGGACAAATCAACGCAATTTCAAAATCCGGCGGAAATTCTTTTCACGGAACA
>JBGTKR010000271.1:0-4553 GCA_041744535.1 Pyrinomonadaceae bacterium | reverse complement strand
CAGCTTTCCGCACATTTGCGGCAGGCATCCGCACAACGCTGCATAAAATCATCGCCGTCCGCCATACTTTCGCAATGCTCGGCACATCGTTCACAAACATCGGTGCAAACTCCGCCCGTCGTCCCGCGAATCGTTTCCGCTCCGACTTTGAGCTGCAAATCCGAGCAAACCTGTTCGATGGTTTCTTTTTCGGCGGAAACCGCCAACAAAACATCCAATAATTGTTCAGTTGTGCAAGCATATCCGGTAGCTTCGAGCGGCAAAACTCTCCGACACGACTTCTGGCTAGTGCCAAAACTGCCGTTTCCGATAAAATTGTGCTATTTTTTAGACAGGACTTGACTGCCTTTTTGGTTTGGACGTTTGTTTCAAACATCTAAACTGGCAAATGCTTTCAAGTCCTGCAAGTCAGTTTTCAAAATTTGGATCTACTGAGGCTAGTTCTATTATATTCAACAAAACTTCTGAATTCTTGTTCATTCCAAAAATAAATATTAGTGTGGTTAGGAGATTCATTGAGAGGCTTCCAACCAATTGGCATTTTTATTAAAGATTCTTTCAACAGCAAGATAGCTTCATCAATGAGATTGTCATCAATCAAATTTTCAGCTACTGCAACAAAGTCATTATCATTTTGTGTTACGTTCATAATTTGCTTAATATAGTCAATTATTTTGCAAATTGCCAGATAATTATACAAATTATAAACACGCCTAGTATTTACTTATGCACTATCATTTAATCGGAATATGCGGGACGGCAATGGCAAGTTTGGCGGGAATGCTGCAGGCACGCGGACATAAGGTTACGGGTTCGGATCAGAATGTTTATCCGCCGATGTCAACGCAGTTGCAGGAACTTGGGATCGAGATTATGAAGGGTTATAAACCGGAGAATCTCGATGTCGGGGCGGACAGGATAATTGTCGGAAATACGATTTCGCGTGGGAATGCGGAACTTGAGGAACTTCTTAATCGTAAATTGCCTTATTATTCGCAAGCGGAAACTGTGAAGCGGGAGTTTATTCGTGGGCGGCATTCATTGGTCGTGGCGGGGACGCACGGGAAGACGACGACGACGAGTATTGCAACTTGGATGATGGAATGCGGCGGTCTTGATCCATCGTTTCTGGTTGGCGGAGTCGTGCAGAATTTCGGGGCGAGTTTTCGTGTGCGGGAGAGCGATTATTTTATTATTGAAGGCGACGAATATGACACGGCTTATTTTGATAAAAAGCCGAAATTTATGCACTATTTGCCCGAAATCGCTATCGTCAACAATATCGAATTTGACCACGCCGATATTTACAGAGATTTAGAAGCGGTTAAATTTGAGTTTTCGCGTTTGATGAATCTCGTGCCGGGAAACGGGTATTTGATCGTCGGGATAGATTCGCCTGTTGCGAGGGAAGTTTTGGACGAAATGAAAGCGAAACTCCACACGAATGTCGAAACATTCGGGACGAGCGATGATGCGAAATGGCAGGCTCGATATATAGACGTTTCGGGCGAAATGATGCGTTTTACGATTTTCAAAGAGGGAAATAAATGGGGCGAATTTGAAACGAATTTGATCGGTGAATTTAATGTCAGAAATTGCCTTGCGGTAATAATTGCGGCGGACGCTTGGGGAATTTCGCAAGGTAAAATTCAGGAGGCTTTACGAACATTTAAATCCGTCAAAAGGCGTGTCGAAGTCCGCGGTGTTGAGAAAGGCGTTACGGTAATTGACGATTTTGCACATCATCCGACGGCTGTGGAAGAAACTTTGAAGGCTTTGAAACAGAAATATGACGGCGGGCGATTAATTGCCGTTTTTGAGCCGAGAAGCTGGTCTTCGCGTCTGGCGGTTTTTCAGGAAAAATACGAAAAAGCCTTTGCTTATGCGGATTATGTGATTATCGCGGGAGTTTACGACACATCGAAAGCAAGCGAACTCGGCAAAGTTTTGGACACGAATGAACTTGTTGACGAAATAAAATTGCAGGGAAAACCCGCATACAGCTTTGCCGACGCGGATGAAATTGTCCGGCATTTAACGCCTGAAATGAAGAACGGCGATGTCGTGGCGATTATGTCAAACGGTGGTTTCGGCGGGATTCACGAAAAGATTTTAGATGTTCTGAAGACGGAAGAACAAAAATTTGCCCGCGAATAAACGCGAAAGGACGCGAAAAAAGGAAAAAGAATTTTGTGAACATCAATCATCAAAGTTTTGCTGCCATAATTTTTTTCTTGCATTTTTAATAAAAACCTAAGATAATTGTTGAGATTTTGCTCTCAGGCATCTCAAGGAGAGCTACATCCGTTACATTTAGGAGTTGCGACAGACTTAGTTCGGGTTAGAGAGTTAGTAGATAGTTTTAGAAGCAGTTTAGTTTAGATTTTTCAAAACAGGTCAGGTAATGTCGCACTTTCAAGTCAAAGAATATTCAAAAGATTTCTTTCGGTTAAGTTTTCCGCCTTTCTTTGCTTCAATTTCAATAAAAATTTTAAGAGATAGAAAAAGATAATGAATAATAAATTATATGTTGGAAACTTGTCTTTCCATTTAAATAGTGATGATCTGGGTGAATTTTTTGCTCAGGTCGGAACGGTAGAGTCGGCTAAAGTAATTGAAGATCGTGATACGGGACGCTCCCGCGGATTCAGGTTTGTCGAAATGTATTCGGAAGAAGAAGCACAAACGGCAATCGAACAGCTTAACGGCGAAGATTTTGACGGTCGTAACATTATTGTCAATGAAGCACGTCCGCGTGAAGAACACAGTCGCGGACACAGCGGCGGAGGCGGAAATCGCTGGTAGATTTATAAAGTTAGCAATAAGCGGTGAGCAGTGAGCAGTAAAATGCGTTGCTTGCCGCTTTTTCATTTTAAAGTTGTTTTTGAAAGAAGTAAGTAACTGATGTTACGCACTTTTTGATTTTAGTCGCATTTATGCGGCTTTCTGCGTTTCGCAGTTTTAGCCGCGTCATTTATGCATTAGTATCTACACAAGTCGAGAATCGAGATTTGTGTTCCCGTCGCCAAAGGCGACACACAACATAGCCTAGTGAGAATCGCTAGGTTAATTGAAATAAACGTCCCGTCGCTGAAGGCGACGAACATCAATGGACATCGGTTGTTTGTCGCTTTCAGCGACAGACCGAATAATTGTCAAGACCTAATGGTTTCGGCGAAACGTCTGCACCATAGGCTATACTGTTTGTCGCCGTTGGCGACGAAGAATGATTGAACGAAGCCAATAAACATCGGCATTATAAACTTGTGTAGAAACTAATGGTTCATGTAAGTGGTTTGATAGAAGTAAAATAAAATGTCTGATATTAATTTCATATAAAAATTTATGCCGGTTTAAGCGAATTTTCGACAATACAGTTTTTTTACTGCCAACTGCACCTGCCAACTGCCGCTATGGGTCATTCTCTGAACTTTAAACCTTTTATCTCCGTCGCGGCTAAAATATCGTCGGGCAAAAGCACACGAAGTTTTCCCGCACCGTTTTGGGAATTTTCTTCAATTATTCTAATATCAGCCGCCGCCAGATTTTCTAAAATAGAACGGGGTCCGAATAAGAGAACGCTGGCGTTTCCTTTTCTGGATTCGGTTTCGTAGGGAATAACGAAAAGTCTTTCGATTCTTCTTTCGCCGACTCTGAAATTAACCGTTACCGCCGCCGTATTGACCACGGTTATTTTCGGATTGGTGATATTTATAGGAACTTGCTGTTCGGCAAAACTATTTTTCCTGTTTTTGAGCGGGATTTTTTCGGTTGACACGAAATTTAATGCCTCGACGGAACTTTTCGGTCCACGCACGACAATTTCCGCGGGCGTAACGGTTGAGCCGTAAATCTCAAAACCATCGGCGACACTTCCTTCGGTTTCGGGCGAAACAGGAACTCTACGCTGTATCACATTTTCCAGTTTTATCGCAATTTTATCGGGCTGAATTTCATCAATTTTTACGCCGCTCGGTAATTCGACCGTAACATTTTGCGGTGTGATCTGAATGGTTCTGTCGCCCGCCTGAATATCGGTCAGATCAAGCGAAACGACCAGATCACGCGGATTTAACTGGTCAACCTTGCGTTTGTCTCCGGTTACGACCAGATCAATTTCCTGAACGGGCGAATTCGTTATTTCGAGGTTGTTTGAGATAAGCGGGTTGAGAGTTACGTTTCTGAGGCGGGTTGTGGTCGGAGCCTGCAAACCTATCACTCCGAGCCAAAGTGCAAACGTGATTACCAACGCGATGAGTTTCATCAGCCAATCATCAAGGAAAATTCGCCTCAGCCAATAGCTGACGAAGATTTTTCGCTGCTCCTTCTCGATAAATGTTTCTTTTGGAAAAGAAAAGACCATAATAATTTTATCCGACCGTTACTTCCGTTTCAGCCTCGGTAATCGTTTTTGCCGCCGTTTCCTTTAATTTCTTTTTTGTTTGTTTGCTTCCGCTCGTCAGCGAAACATCCATTGATTTCAAAAGAAGTCTTCGCAAATGTTTGGTTTCGAGATTGCGGCGTATTTCGCCGTCTTCGACAAATGAGATCAA
>JBGTKR010000270.1:0-5439 GCA_041744535.1 Pyrinomonadaceae bacterium | reverse complement strand
ATGGCGACGGCGACAGTTCCGAAACTCGTTTTGACGATCAATCACGCTTCCGGTGCGGGTTATTATGCGATGGCTGGTCAAGGGTTTGATCCAGACTTTATTTTATCCTTACCGACGGGCAGAATGGCGGTGATGGAAGGCGACTCGGCGGCGGTTGCAATCTTCGGAACACAGATCGAACGACTAAAAAAAGAAGGCAAAGAACCCGATGAAGATATGCTCGCGGAAATGGAATCGGTTCGCCAAACTTACGAAAAAGAACTCGACGCAAAATATGCGGCAGCGAGAGGTTTCGTTGATGCGATTGTAATACCGGAAAACTTACGTGATTCTTTAGAACTTGCTTTGAAAACAACTTTGAATACTGACAAACCACATCTCGGAGCATTTGTTTTGCCGGAAAATTTACATTGATGGTTTATAAAATTTACGATTGATAAAATTCTGTCAAATCAATGGATAATGGGTAATGGATGCGTCTTCTTAAATTTCCATTATTCGCTGTTCATAATCCATTGTTCATAGTCTTTTATCGCCGTTTTAATAATTTCGTAAGAATGTTCGCGTCCGTAACTGTAAGCTATCTCACATTTTTGCGGTTCATCCGGCAGGTTTTTATAAGTTAAAAAATAATGCTCAATTCGCTGTAAAATTCCTTTCGGAAGCTGCAAAATTTCCCCGTATTGCTGATAGACTTTATCACCGGTTAAGATGGCGATGATCTTATCGTCCGCTTCGCCGCCGTCAATTAAACAGAAACCGCCGATAGGACGAGCCTTTAATAAAATGTCGCCACGCGGGATGTGATGTTCGGATAAAACTAAAATGTCGAGCGGATCGCCGTCGCCGCATTCGATCTGTCGGTTTGATTTTTCTCTGGCGACATTGGCAATTCCTTCGCCGCAGTAAGTTTGCGGAATAAAACCGTAATTTGCCGGATAAACATTTGAATATTGCTGCGGACGGTCAATTTGCAAAAATCCCGATTCTTTTTCAATTTCGTATTTAACGGTGTCCCGCGGCACGATCTCAAGGAAAACCGTAACTTCTTCGGGAGCGTTTTCGCCGTAGGAGATTCCGTGCCAAGGGTGTGCTTTGTATTTGTAATTCATAAAAAACTAAATAATAATTTAATCTCAAATCAAATAAATAAATTTATCAAAGTAAGTCTGCAAATAGCAAAGAGTCTATGTCCGACGACAAACCGATTAAAGTAGAAATAGCCAATAAGTATGCAGTAATTCGCTTTGTGCGACCTGAAAAAAAGAATCCGCTTTCGGTAAAAACTCTTGAGTTGCTGGACGAAATTTTTAACGATCTGGATTATGACAATAATATTGAAACGATAATTTTAACCGGTTCGGGAAACACATTTGCGGCGGGAGCGAATTTGAATGAAGTTGCAAAATTAAACGAAAATACAGCGTTGGAATTCGGTTTGCGTGGGCAGAATTTGATGCAGAAAATCTATCATTCAGACAAACAAACGATTGCCGCGATTGAAGGTTTTTGTATGGGCGGAGCGTTGGACTTGGCTTTGTCCTGCAAATTGAGAATCGCTTCGCCTGACTCATTTTTCACACATCCGGGAGCAAAACTCGGAATCATTACGGGTTGGAGCGGAACGCAGATTTTACCTCGTTTAATCGGCAGGAAAAATGCCATTGAAATGTTTGTTACTGCAAAAAGGATTGATGCAAATGAAGCGTTGCGAATCGGTTTGATAGATGAAATTTCAGAAAATCCGCTTGCCAAAGCTATTGAGAAAATTTCAAAATAGATATTATGAAAAAATACATCATCGCTTGGATAGCAGTAAAACTAACAATTTTAGGTGTGTTTAGCTTCTACGTCTTTCAGGAAAATTCGATCCTGCAATTAGCCCAAGTTTCGACTTCGCCGACTCCTGCTGCTGCGGTCGTTGACGATAAAATTGATCGCCCGACGAGCAATCCTTTCAAGGGCGACCTTTCGCGTTACGATAAAGAAAATCGAGCCGAAAATTTGCAGATCGAAAGAGTGATGAATCTTCTGCAAATTACAGAAGGCAAAACAGTTGCAGACATCGGTGCAGGCGGCGGTTGGTTTTCGGCAATCGCTTCAAAAAGAGTCGGTGAGAAGGGAAAAGTCTTTGCCGTTGATATAAATAAAGACGCGATAAAATACATAAACGAGCGAAGAGAAAAGGAGAATTTACAAAATGTCGAAGCAGTTTTGGGAAAAACAGATGATCCATTATTAAAAAAAGATTCAATTGATGCCGTTTTGATCTTGAATACATATCACGAAATTGCCGAGCCGATAATCTATTTAAAAAACTTAAAACCATCATTAAAAAAAGGTGCTTTGGTCGGAATCATTGACCGCAATGGCGACGGCGAAGATCACGGAATTGACACAAAAACCTTGATCGGAGAAGTAGAAAGAGCGGGTTTTTTACTCAAAGAGCAGTTTAATTTTGTTAAAGATTCGATGGATTATTTTATAATTTTTGAAATGAAATAATTTTTCGGTTTATTTATCCAAAAATCTTGCAATTCCTTTCTGACAATCCTCTGTAAGCCGTGCAATCGTATTGACTTCCGCACCGACTTCGATTGCCGTATCAAAGGTCATTCCGTCCATTTGATAGAGTAACTTTTTAGATAAAACAACGGCGGAACGACTGACTTCTTCGTAAACCGAAACGTATTCTGAAACATTATCTTCAAAATTTTCATCTTCAAAGACGCGATTTATCAAACCGAAATCATAGGCTTCATCGGCTGAAAAATCAAAACCTTGTGTGATAAGTTCAAAAGCGATCTTCTCCGATAAATTCCGACGCAAAATTGCCATCACCATTGCGGGAACAAAACCGATCTTGACTTCGGGATAACCGAATATTGCAGATTCGGCAGCAAGAACAATATCGCAAGCCGTCGCCAAACCGCATCCGCCTGCCAAAGCCCGTCCGTGAACCGCCGCAATGATCGGAATTTTTACCTTTCGCATCAACACAAAAAGTTCCATCAAACTTTCCGCATCTTCCAAATTCTCAATCACATCGCTTTCGGAAATCTTCTGCAGTGCCGATAAATCCGCACCCGAACAGAAATCTATACCATTTCCTTTGATAATGATTGCCCGCAGATTTTCATCCTTATTTGCGTCCTTTAAGGCATCTTTGAGCGAATTTATTAAATCATCATTTAAAGCATTACGCTTTTCTGGACGATTTAGTGTCAAAGTTAATATCGAATTTTCTTTTGTTTGGATTAGTTCAGTCATTTGATTTTGAAGTTTTGACTATTGATGTCAGCATTTTGATTATTTCTTCGCGGTCTGTTTCAATCGAGCTAAATTGTTTCTCGTTGAGCAATTCTGCGTGAAACAAAAGTTGCAGCCAGTATTCGGTTTCGGACGCTTTTCTTCTGGCGATTGCCATTTCCTTGATAAAAATTTCTCGTGATTCTGCACTTAAGGCTTCTTTAATGTGTCTGCCGATATGAGTTCCGGAGGTGAGAAGTTCTTTGCTCAAAGTAAATTCGTTTTTGATTTCGATCAGATAACGATTGAGTTTTATGATTCTTAATGCAAATGCAAACGATTTTTCCAGTATCGGATTATCTTTCATAACAAAAATTATAAATTATAAATTATAATTTGATGAAATTATTTAAAAAACTCTCGAATCGAATCCGTAACTGCCTGCGGAGCTTCCTGCTGAACCCAGTGTCCCGATTCGGGAATTCTGATTTCCTCATATTCGGCATCAATAAAATCTCCTACATTTTGAACCGTTTCGGGCAGAACCGCGTGATCTTTTTCGCCGTATATAAAAAGCGTCGGGACTTTGATTTTTTGGTTTGAAGACTTACCGAACATACGTTTAAAAATATTTGCACGATAATAATTCAAAGCACCCGTTAAAGCACCGTCCTCGCTCCAAGCCTTTTTGTATTCGGCAATTTCTTCGTCGCTGAACACGCCTTTTTCCGCCGTAGATTTTCTAAGTCCGTCTGCCAAACCTTTGTAATTATTTTGACGCATAAGCCATTCGGGAAGTTTCGGGATTTGGAAAAAGAACATATACCAACTTGCCAGAAATTGATTTAATGTTTGATTTTTCTTCCACACGGATGGCGGTGGAACTTGCATTGCGACTAATCTTTCAACGTATTCGGGATGCGTTGCGGCAACCGCCCAAGCGACTCCCGCTCCCCAATCGTGTCCGACGATGTAAGCCTTTTTATATCCCAATTCGTTTATCAAACCCGTTACATCGTCAACCAATTTATCAATCTCATAATCGGAAACATTTTCGGGTTTGTCCGACAAATTATAGCCACGCAAATCGGGTGCAACGACCGTGTATTCATCGGATAAAGCAACAATTTGTTTTCGCCACGAATACCAGAATTCGGGAAAACCGTGAAGCAGTAAAACTAATTTCCCACCGCTTCCGGCATAGGCGTAATGAAGTTTGACACTGCCGATCTGTGCATAGTTAAAATTTATTTTTTTTTGCAGTATTTCGCTCATATTATACCCAGTTTTATTACTTCGTTATCGGTTATTTCGACATTCATTCTGAGCATTGCGGTCGAAAAAGTTTTACCCTGTGCGTCGGTCATCAAAGACAGAGTTCCGCCGCCGCCGAGCGATTCGTGCAGCAAAAAATTCAACGCTCCGAGATTCGGCAGTTCAAACCTTTCGATATCGCCTTTGACCATTTCGCCGAAGTGTTCTTTAGCTTTTTCCGCCGTAACTTCACGCACAAGAATCGGATAAATATCCTCATTAAATGCGATCAAGCCGACATTCGCCGTGTCGCCCTTGTCGCCTGAACGGGCGTGAGCCAGTTTTGTTAATTCAACTTTCATAATTATAGTTTTTTGATTTTTTTAAGTATTTCTCCAGACGATAAAATCCTGCCAAAACGAGCGAATGCGTTATTTTTTCACTTTCTATCAAATTTTCGATCTCACTTAATTTTGTCAACTGTGTATTTATACTTTCGTGTTCATCAAATTTTGTGTCGCCCGTTTTCTCACAATCTTTGGCGTAGAAATGGTATATCCAATTGCTTTGAATTGCCGGGTTCGGACGCGATTTGCCGAGATAAATTATTTCTTTTGCGGAAAATCCGGTTTCCTCCAAAAGTTCGCGTTCCGCACATTTTGCCGCGTCTTCGCCTTTGTCAATCATTCCGCCCGGAATTTCTAAAGTAATTTCTTCCGTTCCTTGCCGAAATTGTTCGATCAAAACCACTTTGTCATTTTTTGTAACTGCAATTATATTTACCCAATCGGGATTTTCAATGACGAAAAAATTTGCTTTCTCTCCTGTTTCGCTGTTTTCTGATAAATCTTCACGAACTCTGAAAACCCTGCAATCGGCAATTTCCTTTGATTCGACCTTTTTCCAAGTAATCAAATTTTCTTTCATAAAAAACAA
>JBGTKR010000269.1:0-2216 GCA_041744535.1 Pyrinomonadaceae bacterium | reverse complement strand
AACGCGAAAGCAAACACGGCGGACTTGAATTTTGAAATTAAACTTTAAAGTTTGTAAACTTATTTTTCGTGCTATCGCACTCATTGCAAGCGGGACGCTTACGCTCCAATCAATTTAATGAAAATAATCGTCTGGCTTATTCTATGTCTGATCTGGGGAACGACGTGGCTGTTTATTAAAGTCGGACTCGAAGACCTGCCTCCTTTAAGTTTTGCAGCTATTAGGTTTATCATCGCTCTGATCGTTGTCGGTGCGATCATTTTTGTAAAGAAAATTCCTCTGCCGAACAACAAAAGTCAATGGAAACTTTTATTTGTTACGGGAATCCTGCAGTTTTCCATCAATTACAGTTTGGTTTTCTGGAGCGAAGTCTATATTTCATCGGGACTTGCCGCTGTTTTGCAGGCGATGATTCCCGTTTTCGGACTTGTTTTAGCAGCGGTTTATTTGCCCGAAGAAAAAATTACGTGGTTAAAAATAACCGCTCTTGCACTCGGAATTTTCGGCGTTGCCATAGTTTTTATTGAACAGCTTCAAGTCAACAGTTTTATGGCGTTTGCCGGAAGCGTCGGAATCGTTTTGGGAGCTTTCGTTGCGGCTTATGCTTCGATTTTAACTAAGGCAAAAGGCGGTTCGATGCACCCGGCGAGTTTGGTCTTCGGTCAAATGTTATGCGGAATTTTGCCGATCATTATCGTCGCACTGATAAAAGAAGGAAATCCGTTTCGATATAATTATTCGTGGTTAACGATCATCAGTATTTTATACCTGTCTATTTTGGGAACGGTTTTAACATTTTGGCTTTATTACTGGCTTTTGGATAAGATCGAATCAACCAAAGCAATGACCATCGCACTCGTTACGCCGCTGATTGCCGTAATTTGCGGTTCGATATTTTTAGGTGAAAAATTATTGCCGCAAACTTTGGTCGGCGGATTTTTAATTTTAGCAAGCGTCGGTTTAATAGTTTTTCGGAAAAAACTATTATAACGGTAAGTGGTGAGTGGTAAACGGTAAGTGAGAAGAAATTCTTAAATAACTTACCACTTACCACTTACCGTTTACCACTAAATAAGATGAATTTTACATTTACAACCGCCGGAGAATCACACGGAAAAGCACTCGTCGCAATTATTGAAGGTTTGCCGGCGGGGTTGGAGATTGATGTTGACAAAGTAAATCACGAACTCTGGCGGCGGCAGCAGGGTTACGGACGCGGCGGGCGTATGAAGATCGAGCAGGATGAAGTCAAGATTTTATCGGGTGTGCGGCACGGAAAAACTCTCGGTTCGCCGATCTCTCTGATGATTACGAATCGAGATTTTGTTCATTGGGAAAAAGTTATGGCGAGCGAAGCGATAGACGAACAGCCGAAAAATCCGCGTGTTGTGAAGCGTCCGCGTCCCGGACACGCCGATCTGGCGGGCGGGCAAAAATTTCAAACGAGAGATTTGAGGGATGTTTTGGAACGTGCTTCGGCACGCGAAACTGCGGCGAGGGTTGCGTGCGGTGCGTTTGCGAAACAATTATTAGAACAATTCGGGATTGAAATAAAAAGCCACGTTATCAAACTCGGACAAATTCCCGAAAAACCTCTGATAAAAACATGGGAGGAGATCGAAAAAATTCCCGATAATTCAATGCTTCGCTGTGCCGACGAAGATTTGCAGGATCAGATGATCGAGCAAATTGATAAAGCCAAAGAAAACGGCGATACTTTGGGCGGAATCTTTGAAGTCGTCGCCAAAAATGTTCCCGTCGGTTTGGGTTCGCATACTTCGTGGCACGAAAAACTCGATGGCAGAATCGCACAGGCGTTTATGTCAATTCAGGCGGTCAAAGCCGTCGAGATCGGAAACGGAGTCGAAAACGCCGGACTTTTCGGTTCGGAGGTTCACGACGAAATTGTTTTTGAAAACGAAAACTACAAACGCACACAAAATCGTGCGGGCGGCTTGGAAGGCGGAATCACAAACGGCGAAGAACTCCGCGTGCGTGGCTACAAAAAACCGATCTCGACTTTGCGAAAACCGCTTCGCTCGGTTGATATTGATTCAAAAAAAGAAGATTTGGCAGCGTTTGAACGCTCCGATATTACGGCGGTTACAGCGGCGGGTGTGATCGGCGAAGCGATGTTGGCGATAGTTCTGGCAAATTCGATGCGTGAAAAATTCGGCGGCGATTCGTTTGAAGAAATGCAGCGAAACTTTGATTCC
>JBGTKR010000268.1:0-2851 GCA_041744535.1 Pyrinomonadaceae bacterium | reverse complement strand
TATCGGAGCAAATGTTATCGGCGAAATTCGCAGGACTTTCGGACTTTGGAAAAATTCAGCACAAACGGCGGAAGAAATTATCAAATGTGTTCGTGAGGAAAACGAAACCGTCGAACTTCTCGGCGATATGAAAATCCGCTCCACCCGTTTTCAAGGCAATCCGGTTGTCGAAATAACTCCGACGACTTATGAACAAATCAGAGAACTGCGGGAAACGGGTTTGATCAACATCATCCAAAACTCCAAACAGAGATTTTTCATTCCCGAAGACGAAATTGCGGCTCACAACGCACTTTCTAAAGTCTTGAAGATGTTTCCACCGCTTCATTTGCTAAAAACGCAAGAGGAAGCCGTTTATGAGCCAAATACCCAGCCTGTAACTAGCAATCATACTCCCGTTTATCTTCCCGAATGGCTGATCGAACCGGCGACAGAAGAAATTGAGCGAATTGTCGTCAAAAATTAATTTTCAGAAAACTTAAAAAAATTATGATACTCAACCAATTTACACTGGAAAAAGCCGTCCGTAAAACATTTACGAATATTCCAAAAGATGCAGGAGCAAATATGAGAAAGCGTCATCGGGACGCGATTAATAAAGCCTTTGACCGATTGCTTGAAAATCCGTTCATCAGTTATGAAAACGAAAAACTTCTGATTTTAAGCGATACTAAAACAGAGAAAGGGGAAGCTAAATTCTACGAAACTTCTAAACAAGAATGCCGCTTGATTGAGCCGGGAAACGCTCTGTGCCACGCTTTTTGGGAAGGCTTTCCGTGTTGGCATCGGGCAACCCTGGGGATTGTCGAAAATTATCTACAACTTCTTGAAGAATCGAAATCAAAGAAAACCAACTCTACTGTTCACGCTGTGAACACCTAAAGTGTCCACAGCGTGAACAGTTACCGCAAAATTTTCCTCTTTCCTAATATTAAACTTTCGAGTTAAATAGTGTTCTTTCTTATGTTTATAGTTTTTATTTGGTGAATAGTGTTTTTGGCACAATTATTGAATTGTTAAAAAATACCAATCGGCAAATTAACAAAAAAATAATAGAGAGAACACTATGAAAGAATTAAATGGTAAAAATTTAAACTCAAGCAGAAACCGTTTTGTTTCGGAATTAGAAGAAAAGATCGAACGATATGCCCGTGTGCCGCATTACGTTTTGATTACGGGCGAGCGGGGAACAGGTAAAACGACAATTGCCAAAAAACTTCACGAAAAAAGCACTCGTTCGGGCAGGGAATTCGTCAACTTAAATTGTGCAACTCTCTCGCAGGAACTGCTCGAATCCGAACTTTTTGGCTACGAAAAAGGAGCGTTCACGGGAGCAACTGCACCGAAAGCGGGACTCTTTGAGATAGCTAACGGCGGAACGCTTTTTCTCGATGAAATTGGAGAAATTCCCTTAGCACTTCAAGCAAAACTCCTGAAAGCGGTCGAAGAAAAAAGCATTCGCCGCGTTGGAAGTAACGCCGAAAGAAAAGTTGATACAAGAATTGTCGCGGCAACTTCAAACAATCTTAAACAGATGGTCGCTGAAGGACGATTCAGAGCCGATCTTTATGACCGTTTGAACATCTTGAATCTCGAAACCGTTCCGCTCAGATATCAAAAAGAGAAGATCAGAAATTTGCTTCTAAACGGTCTTGAAAAGGAACGCTCCGCTATCGGTCGGGTTTCTCCGTTTGAAATTTCTGAAGAAGCCGTTCTGTTAATTGAAAATTATGAATGGCACGGGAACTTTCGGGAACTCTTAAATTTCGCCACACGCCTCGCTGTCGAGTGTCTTGATGATTCGGTGATTGAACAGAAAGTTGTTCAGAGAATTTTAGGCGAAAGAATAAATCATTTTGTTCAAGATGTAGATGAAAAGCAATTCTTTTTCGAGAAAGCCTCCGATAATTTTCAGTTTCAATCAGACAACGTGATTACAGTTTCGTTCGATACCAAAAATGATGACTTGAAAGATATTTATCTCAAAGCTGCCGGAAACGTCATCTCGCACGTTTTAGAGGAAAATGACAATAATTTCAGACAAGCGGCAATAAAAATGGGAACGACGCACTCGACGCTTTCCCGCATTATGAAAAAATTCAGAACTTTGGATGATCCGCAAAGTTTCCAAACGCAATCTACGGCAACACAAACCTTTGCCGCCGCCGCTTAAAAAAGTGTTGACAACCATTACCACAAATTGAGAAATTTAGTAAATTAGGTGATAAATTTATGTCTGAAACTAAAAAAATAAATGAAGCGGTAGGCAAAGATGAAGATTGGGCTGTTCTGCCTTTCGACGAAGCGGAAGACAATGAGCGGTGGGCAAAATTAGCCAACGAACTAGATGAGTTAGCAGAAAATGTCGCCAGCCATGAAGCCGTTTTTGGTGAAATTTTAATGAAAGAAAATTTGCCGGAAATTAAGTCCGAAAAAGAAGAAGAAACTGACGATCCGTTTTAGAACGCCTTTCTAATCAAAAGAAAACCTAAACTTTTTATAATTAAAGTCGACAAGCCGAACAAATTTTAAGTTCGGCTTTTGTTTTTTAAAACACAAAATGAACAAAACCGAAAGAAAAAAGCGGTTGGTAAAATGCGGGAGATAAAAACTAAATGGAAATTTTAAGCAGCGGTTCATTTATCAATACCGACAATCAGCAAAAAATCGAGCAGTTAAAATTTACCGCCTTGCAACTTGCAAATGCGACGGCGGAAAAAGATGGATTCATCAATGAGGAAGAAGCCTGCAAAAAGCTCGGGTTGGAATTCTGGCAGAGCTTGGAATATATGTGCCGGGACACGGAAGAAGCGGCGATCAAGAATATCTTTCTGAGTCATTTTCTTGAACG
>JBGTKR010000267.1:0-4259 GCA_041744535.1 Pyrinomonadaceae bacterium | reverse complement strand
GATCATCAAAAACCGAGCCTTGTTTCCAAATGACGACGCGGTTTATAAAATCCTGTATCTCGCCTTGCGGAATATAGCGAAAAAATGGACAATGCCGATACCGAACCGGAGCGGAGCGATGAATCAATTTGCGATTATATTCGAGGGAAGAGTGCCGCTGAACGGATTCGGCACAAACTCATTTACACAGATTATTTGACACCCCCCTGAAAAAACGATGTGGGTTAATATTTTTACGATTGATTGCGGCATAATTTGTTTGTCGCTTTCAGCGACGGTCTTTATTGAATCACGATTCCTAGCGATTCTCGCTAGTGCAAAAAATGCCAAGGTGATTGCTAAAAAGACATAAATTCTTTAGCAATTACGGGCAAAAATTTCAAATTATATCCAACAATGTTCCCTGAATTTACACTAGGCTATATTGTTTGTCGCCGTTGGCGACAGGAAACGCACATTCAAATCTAAATCTCGCCCCATTCGAATATCACATTTCCGCAATTGCTTGACATCATTGGTTCAAACATATTCTTAAAATCAAATTATCTTATTTAGCATTTTTTTGTTTGTATTATTTTGCTGTTTCAGTTCGCAATACATAGAATTTTGAATGATATACTGATGAATAAGTTTAACATTACATTGGTTAATTTGGAATTTAATTGGAAACTTTGACAAAGCATATTTTGGTATATATCATACATACATTGTAAATATGAAAAAGTATAATCTTTACTTAACCGAACAGCAAATAAATATATTAAGTTTGCTTAGTGAGCAAAGAGGACTTTCCGTATCTGAAATAATCCGGCGTGCTTTGGATGAATATCTTGAAAAAGAGTTGATAAAAAATCAAAGTATATTTCCCGGTCAAGAGAATATAAAAAATTAATTATGGTTTCTGAAATTACAAATAAAATCTCAAACGCAAACTCCATTGAATTTATGGACGAATTGCCGAAAGAATCTATTGATTTAATAATTTGCGACGGACCTTACGGCGTAACTACGCACAATTGGGATAATGTCGAGAACATTCAGGAATACAATTTCAATCTTTTGAAAAAGTTTTCATTAATCTTAAAATCCGGCGGTGCAGTCTATTTATTCGGAAAATCCAATGCGATTGATTTTATTGATTACAGACCATATCTCGAACTTCAATCGAGAATAATTTGGTATCAACCAAGCCGACTTGCTCAAGGACGTAGATCATATACGAATAATTACGATACGATTTATTATTTTTCCAAAGGCAAACCCAAAACATTTAACCTCGAAGACATAAGAGTTCCGCAGCTTGTCGAATTAGAACATCGAAAAAGATGCGAAAATGTTCCGTCGGTGAAAAACGGCAAATACGGGAAAACCGTTTTTAACGAAAAGGGTAAAAATCCGGGCGATGTTTGGGGCGATATAAAACAGCTGACTTATAAATCCAAAGAACTTATCAGCCGGGAATTGTTAAATACGATTCAGAAACCGGAAAGACTTATAGAAAGACTTGTTAAAGCCAGTTCAAATGAAGGCGAACTCGTTTTTGACCCATTTGTCGGAAGCGGAACTGTTCCGGTAGTTTGCGAACGATTAGAGCGATCTTTTATAGGTTGCGAAATAAATCCCGAATATGTCGAAATAGCTAATAAAAGATTGGAAGATGACAAGAGAAAAGCTAAACTTAAATATCATTTACCGCTTTTTTCGAAAACAGAAAAAGAAACAAAAGTTGCGGTTCAAGAATCGTTTCTATAAACTATTTCACCATTATTCTCACACCATTTTTTGGTAAAGCCGACGTGCGATATGTCATTACTGCTTGCATCTAATTGTCTTTCCGCTTCTTTCAACATAATATCAACCGGAAGTTTATAGATAATTCTTACGGTCAAAGGATTTTCCTTGTCAAAAATCGCACAGAAAATGGCGGAATTACGGATAATTCTATTCAATGACCTGATACGTTTTTCAAGCGGAGCTTTAAACATTCGATCAAGCTGAAAAGTTCCGCCTTCGACACAACTCAGATATTCATATTTAATATCGGGATCATCTTTTTCCCAAGCATCAGGCTCGTGTTTGGTTCGATGAACTTCGTGTCCCAAAATATCTCCGATAATCAACTCTTTGACCATTCCCTGTTGAAGCAAGTTTTTATAACCGTAAAGAGTAGCAATTTCCTGAGCTTTTCTAATATGTTCAACAATTTGGTGGATATAATTCATAAAATTCGGTCAAATTATTTTTACTAAATCTCGCCCCATTCCAACATTACTTTTCCGCAATTTCCGCCTATCATTTCTTCAAACCCCTTTTCAAATTACATTTCTGCAATTTGCACTTTTGTTTCGGTAACGGTAACAAAATTTTCAGCTAATTTTTCGGAATAATTTTCGAGTAGTTTTCGCAAGACCTCAATTTTATTTGATGCTCTTTCGTCATCAAGTCGCAGGAATATAACTCCGTGATGTGCGTGGCGTTCTCGAAAAACCATTTCGCCGAAATCTTTGTCATTTGTGATTAAAATCCACGATTCGGCAAAAGCCTTAGTCAAAATTTCGTCGTCGGTCATTCCTCTTGCTTCTTCAAAGACAGAGAAAACTTCATAGCCATTATCCTGCAACCATTTTGCGACTTTCGTTCCTGTGCATTCATCTACTAAAAAACGCACTTTACACCGTTTCCATAGAAAGAGGCATAAAATCCGTTCGGCTTAGAGATTCTCTTGCAAATAATAGACAGGCTTGAATATCTTCGGGCATTAAACCTTCGTATTCATCCAAAATTTCCGCAGTTGTCGCACCGTGAGCCAAAAGATTCAGGATAAATTCAACCGTCAGCCGCGTTCCTTTAATTACAGGTTTTCCAACCATAACTTTTGGATTTAGGCTTATTCTTTTAAGTAATATTTCATCATTCATATTTTAATTTTGACACAATTAAGATTTTAAGGAAACAAAAATTAAATCTCGCCCCATTCTAAAATAACTTTTCCGCAATTGCCGCTCATCATTGCTTCAAAACCTTTCTCATATTCCTGATACGGAAAACGGTGCGTGATGACGGGTTCGATGGTTACGCCGGATTGCAATAAAACGCTCATATGATACCAGGTTTCAAATATTTTTCGTCCGTAGATTCCTTTGATCGTGAGCATATTGAAGACGACTTTGTTCCAGTCAATCGCAATTTCTTCGGGCGGGATTCCGAGCATTGCGATATTGCCGCCGTGTGCCATATTGGCGATCATATCTTTGAACGCACTTGCGTTTCCCGACATCTCTAAACCGACATCAAAACCTTCGGTCATTCCCAAATCTTTTTGGACATCTTTTAAATTCTCTTTTGTAACGTCAACGGTTCGCGTTACGTCAAATTTTTCCGCTAATTCGAGGCGATAGGGATTTACATCGGTGATTACAATGTGTCTTGCTCCGATGTGGCGGGCGACGGCGATTGCCATAATTCCGATCGGTCCCGCACCTGTGATGAGAACATCTTCGCCGACCATTGGGAAAGCGAGTGCCGAATGGACGGCGTTTCCGAACGGATCAAAAAACGATGCGACTTCTAAATTTACATCTTTTTCGTGCCGCCAGATATTCTGCATCGGCATTGCGATATACTCGGCATAAGAGCCGTCCGTCTGCACACCGACACCAATCGTATTGGCACAGCGATAACGTCTTCCCGCCATACAATTCCGGCAGCGTCCGCAAACTAAATGCCCTTCGCCGCTGACAATGTCGCCGACTTTGAAATCGTTGTATTCATTGACGTTTGCACCGAGTTCGACGATCTCGCCGACAAATTCGTGTCCGATGATAGTTGGAATTTTTATGTTCTTTTCCGCCCAGGCGTCCCACTTATAAATGTGAACATCCGTGCCGCAAATCCCTGTTTTCAAAACACGGATTAAAACATCACTATCCGAAACTTGCGGTTCGGGAACGTCTTCGAGCCAAAGCCCGACTTCCGCCTTACTTTTTACGAGTGCTTTCATTAAAAATTATATCTCCAACTAAAATTGCTTTAAGTATATTAACGTGAGATCGAGATAAGAAAAACTCCAAAGGTAAGTTATACTTAGGTTTAGAAACAAAATAAACAAACCAAAGGAGTTTTTCAATGGATATATTAACAGTTTTTTGCCAAGTTGACGATTTTTGCCAAGTTTTTGAACCGAAGTTAAATTAGCAGATGCTCGCTGACGGAAAGCGTAAACGAATTAAACCATCGGCGATGTCACGTTCGGAGGTGAT
>JBGTKR010000266.1:0-3867 GCA_041744535.1 Pyrinomonadaceae bacterium | reverse complement strand
GTTTGGGCAAATGCCGAAACGCTTGAAGATTGCCGTAATGAATTGGCGGAAGTTTTGGAAGAATGGATTTTTCTTCATGTTGCCGACAACACACCGCTTCCAATAGTGGACGGCATAAAATTATCAGTCGAAAGAGTTCCTGAAACGGCTTTATAAACTCTCCCAAACATCTCTATCAATGTTTGCTTGCTTCAAAATTTTCACGAGTAATCCTTTACTAATATCGCCCTGATGAGGATTTGGAATGCGAATCTTCAAATTGTCTTTTTTCAGAAAATCGTGATTTCCACCGGAAAATGGTCCGTCAAATCCGAATTTGCGGAAATATTAATCAAATCTTTTCTTTTGATCGGTGCAATCTTTGGCATTTTTAACCTCTAAATAATTTCATTGTAGTTTGTAACTTTATTTCAACAAAGTTTTTGCAAACAATTTATGAAATATTCTACAAAAAATTTAGACGGGTTGTTTTTGACACATTCTGCAGCTAAATAAAACCTTTCGATTCTTGACAGTTTCCCTTTATCCAATTAGTATTTATAGTTTCGGCTTTAATAGCAGAATTGTGTTTTTATGTTTGAGTCATTATCCGATAAATTAAAGCAATCTTTAAAGAATCTGCGTGGTCAGGGAAAACTTACGCCTGAGCATGTGGATATTGCTTTGCGTGAGATTCGGATGGCGTTGCTTGAGGCGGATGTTAATTATCAAGTCGCCAAAGATTTTGTCGCGGCGGTTCGCGTCAAAGCGGAAGGTCAGGAAGTCTGGAAGGACTTAAAACCGCACGAACAGGTTGTCAAAATTGTTTATGACGAACTTGTAAATCTTTTTGGTGGAACGTCTTCGCGGCTCGTTTTTACCAAGCAAATTCCGAATGTCGTGATGATCGTCGGTTTGCAGGGTTCGGGTAAAACGACCTCGACGGGTAAAATCTCAAAATGGTTAGCTGAAAATCAGGAACGCAAACCGTTGCTTGTTTCGGTTGACGTTTACCGCCCCGCCGCACGCGAACAATTGAGAGTTGTCGGCGAAGCGGTTGGACAAGGCGTTTATCAAAATGCGGAAACGAATGATCCGTTGACGCTCGTCAAAGGTGCGGTGCAATATGCACAGGAAACGGGCTACGACACATTATTAATTGATACGGCGGGACGGCTTCACATTGACGATGAGTTGATGGTTGAACTCGAACAGATCAAAGCGGAAACAAAACCGATCGAGATTTTGTTCGTTGCGGATGCGATGACCGGACAGGATGCGGTTCGCTCGGCGGAAGAATTTCATAAACGCATCGGAATTACGGGCGTTGTGCTGACGAAAATGGACGGCGATGCACGCGGCGGTGCGGCATTATCCATTAAACAAGTTATCGGACAGCCGGTTAAATTTGTCGGTGTCGGTGAAAAATACGATGCTATCGAGCCGTTTTATCCTGATAGGATTGCACAGAGAATTTTGGGAATGGGCGATGTTTTATCGCTCATCGAGGAAGTTCAGGGAAAAGTTGACGAAGAAGAAGCTCAGGCACAGCTTGAGAAAATGGCGAGCAATAAATTTACGCTCGAAGATTTTCGCAACCAACTCGGACAATTCAAAAAACTCGGTTCGATGTCGAAGCTGATGAAAATGCTGCCCGAACAAATGACGGGCGGGATGACGATGACGGATGAACAGGGCGAGGAAGTCGAAGCCCAAATGAAACGCACCGAAGCGATCATTGATTCGATGACAAAGCAAGAACGCCGAGATTATAAAGTCATCAACGCCAGTCGAAAAACGAGAATCGCCAACGGTTCGGGTTCGACAATCGCCGAAGTCAACGGACTCCTGCGTCAGTATGAGCAAATGAGGAAAATGATGCAGAAAATGAACAGCGGCGGTTTCCTGAGCAAAATGGCTGGAAAAATGGGCGGCTTAGGCGGCGGTGGCGGACTCGGTGGTCTGCTCGGCGGCGACGGAATGACCGATGCTCTCGGCGGAATGTTCGGCGGCGGCGGAAATACACAAGATTTTGATAATGAATACGAAGAGAAAAAGGATTCTTTAACTAAAAGGTTAAAAAAGAAGAAACGACACAAGAGGAAGAAAAAACGGTAAGTGGTAAATGGTAAGTGGTAAGTGTAAATGTTTTTCACTTACCACTCACCACTCACCACTCACCACTTAAAAAGTTATGTTAAAAATTAGACTGACCCGAATGGGTGCTAAAAAGAGACCGTTTTACCGCGTTATTATTAAGGAACAGCGTTCCAAACGTGATGGGAAATACTTGGAAAACTTGGGAACTTATAACCCGTTAGTTGATCCGCCGGAAGTGAAGTTAAATCACGAGCGAATTGATTACTGGATCAGCAAAGGTGCAAAACCGACTGAAACGGTTGCAAGTTTAATCAAGCACAATCCGCCATTGACGGCTGAACAGGAAGCTGAAATTGCGGAGAAAAAGGTTGCTGCAAAACAAGCTGAACAAGAAGCGTTCAAAAAAGATTTGGCTGAGAGAGAAGAAAAAATCAAAGCCGAACGCGAAGAATCTGCAAAAGAAGCAAAAGCCAAAGCTGAAGAAGAAAAAGCTGCAAAAGAAGCAGAAACTAAAGCTAAAGCCGATGCTGAAAAAGCTGAGAAAGAGGCAGATGCTGCTAAAACAGATGATGCGGCTGGCGACGAAGCAGCAGAAGCAAAAGCTGAAGATGCTGGTGCAGAAGATGCTCCGGCTGATAAAGTTAAGGCTGATGAAGCTGAAGCAAAGGTTGAAGAAGCACCTGCGGAAGAAGCCCCGGTGGAAGAAGCTAAAGCTGATGAAAAACCTGCTGAGGAAGCAAAAGCCGAAAAACCAAAAGCTGAAGAACCGGAAGCTAAATCTGATGATGCTGAAAAGGCAGAAGCAAAAGAAGAAACATCTGACGAAAAACCTGTTGAAGAAGCTAAAGCTAATGACGCAGAAAAAGCAGAATAGATATTAGATTTCAGGTGTTGGATATTAGTTTTTTACTGACATCCAGCATCTAAAATCTAACATCCCCAAATACTTATGAAAGAAGCCGTCGAAAAAATTGTTACTGCTTTAGCTGATGACAAAGATGCCGTCGAGGTGTCCGAATCAACGCAAGGAACAACTACTAATATCGAAGTCCATGTGGCTGAGAGTGATATGGGACGGCTCATCGGCAAGCAGGGACGCACGATTAAATCAATTCGCTCGCTTCTATTTCACGCAGGTCAAAAGCACAAAAAACGCTTTAACTTGCAGATCGTCGAAGATTAATTTTTGCAATGAAAAAAGAATTAGTTGCAATTGCAAATATTACAAAACCCAGAGGTTTGCGGGGCGAGGTTGTTGCGTATATTTTAACGGATTTTCCCGAACGCTTTGATAATCTAACAAAAGTTTTTGCAGTTGATGAAAATGGCAACGCTTCGGAACTCGAACTCGAAAAATTCTTTTTCCAAAAAAATCGAATCGTTTTGAAATTCAAAGAATTTAATTCCATCGAAGAAGCTGAACATTTAAGAAACACTGAGGTTTGCGTTCCCGAATCGGAAGCCGTCGAACTTGAAGAAGATGAATTTTTTGATTGGGAATTGGAAGCCTGCGAAGTTGAAACTCTCGAAGGCGAAAAGATCGGAAAGGTTACGGAAATTTTTCGGGCGGGCGAGAATATAAACTTGGTCGTCGCAGACGGCGAAAAAGATTATATGATTCCATTTGTCGAAGCGGTCTGCACGGAAGTTGATGTTGAAAATAAGTTGATAAAAGTTGATTTGCCCGAAGGCATTCTCGAATTTTAGATGGTTTTAGGACTTCGGTCTTTGGGCTTTGGAAAAGAGAAAACCGAAGACCAAAAGCCAAAGACCGAAGTCCAAATGAAA
>JBGTKR010000265.1:0-4093 GCA_041744535.1 Pyrinomonadaceae bacterium | reverse complement strand
ACTGTCTTAAATTGTTTCAATTTCAATTGTTTCCGGGTTTTGGGCTGAATGGGGATGTTCGGAATCGGCGTAAACCTTTAATTTTTTGAACATCGCTCTGCCGAGTTTGGTTGACGGTAACATTCTTTTAACCGCTAACTCAATAACTTTTTCCGGCTTTTCTTCCAGCATCCGTTTTGCCGAAGTTGTTTTCAAACCGCCCGGATAACCGGAGTGTCTGTAATAATTTTTCTGCTCGATTTTTGCACCTTTAAAAACGACATCGGCGGCATTTATCACCACGACGTGATCGCCCATATCTAAAAAAGGTGTCCAATCGGGTTTATTTTTTCCCATCAGGATTTGTGCGATTCGGGTTGAAAGCCGTCCGACCGTTTTGCCCTTTGCGTCAACAATAAACCACTTACGATTTTCTGCTAAATTTTTTCCGCTTGGAAAATATGTACTCATAATAAATGCTTGCTCTTTATAAAGAAATTTCCGCCAAAAATGCGAACCGTTAGAATATCGAAAAATGGATTTATCGTCAAGCAGGGATTGAAGTTTATAGTTCAAAGCCGAAACGCTTTCCCGCTAGGATCAAGCCGATAATAGTCTTTGCATCCTCAATTTTATTATTGCGAATTTTTTCAAACGCTTTCTTAAACGAAATTCTTTCAATCGAAATATTTTCATCATCATCCAGATTCTGATTCGATTCGGTTAATTCCGTCGCTAAAAACAAGTGCATTTTTTCGCTTAAAAAACCGGGCGAAACGTAAAATTCAATCAATTTTTCAATCTTGCCCGCCTTCATTCCGATCTCTTCTTCAATTTCCCGCAACGCACATTCCTCCGGCGTTTCGCCCTTTTCAACCGTTCCGGCGGGCAGTTCAAGCAAATATTTTTTCGCCGGATGCCGATATTGTTTGACTAAAGCAACGGTTTTATCTTCAAACACGGGAACAACCACACCGCTTCCGCCGTGCGTTACAATCTCCCGTTTATAAACGCTTTCATCCTCACGAATTTCCGCTTCGACAACATCGAAAACTTTTCCTTCATAAACCGTTTTTGATGAAATTGTTTCAGGTTTTCCCGCGTTACTTTTGCTCATATTTCAAAAAATCTCTGACTTGTTTCATATCTTCCCAAACCTCACGTTTCTTTCGCGGATCACGAAGCAGATACGCCGGATGAAATGTCGGCATAACTTTTACGCCGTAATAATCAATGAATGAACCACGCATTTTTGTAATTCCTTCCTTTGTTTCGAGCAAATTTTTCATCGCCGTATTTCCCATCACGACGATCAATTTCGGACGCACGACGGCAATTTCTCTAATTAGAAAAGGCTTGCAGGTTTCGGCTTCTTCAAGCGTCGGCGTGCGGTTTCCCGGCGGACGGCAGCGGTTGATATTGCCGATAAAAACATCTTCTCGTTTCATCCCGATGGCTTCGATTATTTTATCGAGAAGTTTCCCCGCCCGCCCGACAAACGGCACGCCCTGAGCATCCTCATCCGCTCCCGGAGCTTCGCCGACGAACATCAGATCGGCGTTGATATTTCCAGTGCTTTGAACGATCTGCGTCCGACCTTCGTGAAGCGGACAGCGTGTGCAATCGCCGATGTCCACGCGAATATCCTCAATTGATTCATCAGTTTCCGGCAAAGTTTCGCTGATGTCGCCGAACAACGAATTGCTCAAATTTTTTTCCGTCATATCTTTTTTAACTTCCCCCGATTTCTCTTCATTTATTTTATTCTGATCGTTCAAAAATGTTCTGTCGCCAAAGTTACGCTTGGGGAAATTCGGCAAATCTGACAGCCTCGCCGAATCAAGCAAACCGCTTCGACGCACAGACTTATTTTCATCCGTATTGACTGATCCGTCCTTCGCAGTTTCAGTAATTTTTCTTAAAACCTCATCCGTCGGCACAAATTTTTCCAAACGCTCCCGTGAAACATTCGGAGCAGAATTAGACTCTGGACTCTGGACTTTGGACTTTGGACTAAATAAAACTTCAGGCAGATCAGTTTCCAATTTTTCCACGCCGAGTTCATTCAAATACAAAATCTGCTCACGCAAATCTTTGACCAAATCTAAAAATTTATCTTGAGATTTTTGTTTTTCCATAACTGTCCGACAAGTTGCTGAATAAATAGTGCAACACCTGTTGCACTATTTTAATGGTTCTTCAATTTTACCACTTCATCCAAAATCTTATCTGCTAATTCACGCTTCGGCATCAAAGGCAGATTAATTTCATTTTCGCTCGTGATTATCGTAGCAATATTTGTGTCGCTATTAAATCCCGCACCTTTTTTCGTGATGTCGTTGGCGATGACCATATCGAGATTTTTCTTTTTCAGCTTTGATTTTGCGAATTCGATAACATTATTTGTTTCCGCCGCAAAACCGACAACCAACAAATTATCCTGCCGCTTTTTTGAAACGCCCGATAAAATATCGGGCGTTTTAACGAGTTCTAAATTCAGCAAATCTTTGTTTTCTTTTTTGATTTTTGATGTAACTTGTTCTTTCGGACGATAATCAGCAACCGCCGCCGCACCGATAAACATTGTTGCATTTGGTAATTCTTTCATCACCGCATCGTGCATTTTCTGTGCTGTAATTCCGCGAATTATTTCAATATTTTCGGGCGGCTCAACAGAAGTTTGTCCCGCAACAATCGTTACATCTGCACCACGTTCTAGTGCCGCTTCCGCCAATGCAAAACCCATTTTGCCCGACGAATGATTTGAAATAAACCGCACCGGATCAATCGCTTCTCTCGTCCCGCCAACCGTGATTAAAAGACTTTCGCCTTTTAAGTCCTGAGTCCTGAGTCCAAAGTCCAATGTCTTTTCAGAAGGACTTTGGACTTTGGACTTTGGACTTTGGACTAACAAGGAAAGTGCTTGTTTCACTATATTCTCGACATCCTCAAGTTTCCCCGTGCCGATGGTTTTGCAGGCTAATTCGCCCGAAATCGGTTCGACGAAATAAACGCCGTCATTTTTCAAACGCTCGATATTTCTTTGCGTCGCGGGTGATTCCCACATCTTCGTATTCATCGCGGGAGCAACTAAAACGGGAGCAGTTGAAGCCAAGAAAGTTGAAGTCAAAAAATCATCGGCAATGCCGTTTGCAAATTTGGCTAAAATATTTGCTGTTGCGGGAACGATAAGAAGCAAATCTATATTTTGCGAAAAATTTATATGTGCAATCGGATCGGGGTTACTTTCGTCATAATCGTCAACCAAAACATAACTTTCGGTCAACGCACGAAATGTCAAAGGCTGAACAAATTCGGTTGCGTGCTTTGTCATTGCAACTTGAACATCACAGTTTTGCTTTTGCAAAAGCCGCAAAACTTCAATTGCTTTATAAGCGGCAATTCCGCCCGAAACTCCTAAGCCGACACGAAATTTCTTTTGTTTATCGTTCATAAAATAAGCTGATTCGATTTGTCATTAAAATATATTTGCAAGTTTAACATTAACCGTTTCACAATAAAAAGATGTGGAAGTTTGCTGCTTCAACTGTGGATAGCAACGTCAAATTGTTTCGGAGAGTTTGATATTATTTGTTTGGCTTTCAACAAAACCGATTTGTTTTTTTACCCATTCGAAAATAGATGAAAACTGATAGATAATAGATAATAGATGTGAAAAAAAATCTATGATTTATCAACTTTCAGCTATAATCTATTCCGAAGGAGAATCTGAAAAAATATATGAAATTCGAAGCAAATCAACCGACACTTTTTGAATCGAATATTGCCGACACGGAAAAAGTTTTGTTATACGCACTCGGCGATTTTCAAGAGAGAGGCTTTGAACTCGTCGGCAGAAAACTTCCGCTTGACAGACTTCTCGGAGCATTTAAACGTGCTTTCGAGCGTTTTGGAATTGAAGAATTAAGCGATGAAAAAATCGCCGAAGCTCTGGAAAAACTCGGAGCAAAAGTTGACAAAGTGCCGAATTATGTTGCCAAACATCCTTTTCGTGTAACGATAAATGCGGAGCTTGCAGAAAGAAGTTTAGAAATCTACAAATCACAAAATGAAAAAGACGAATAAATCTTCGTTCAAGTATTTTTAATGAATA
>JBGTKR010000264.1:0-10170 GCA_041744535.1 Pyrinomonadaceae bacterium | reverse complement strand
AGATAGTCTTTGACCAACACATCAAACCATTTAACCGCCTCGTCATAATTTCGCTCCCACATATTCGAGCGTCCCATTCCGAAAAGTGCTTTCGGAACAAGGGAGTTATCGGGATAATTTGTAATTACTTTTTGCCAATGCTCGCGGGCTTCGGCAAAATGACGGTTAGACATATAGACATCGGCTCGATACATATGTTCGCCGATGGTCAGATTTTCAAGGTTGCCGTTGGCATCCTTATCGGAATTATCCTGCGAAATAACTCTCGCTAAAGTCGCGTCATTATAAACCTGTGCAAAGGAATTGAGGGAAAAAACCGAGATGATTGCGATTAAAAATAAAAACTTTTTCATAATAATTTTTTGGGAGAAACAAGGAAAGTTACAAAACTTACTTTACCAAGTTTTTAGACGAAAAAAAAATCAGCGGCGTTGCAGGTGTTATTCTGTTGTTTGAAATCATTTGCAATTTAAGGTGTTATCTACGAAACTTAATATTATTTTCAAGATAAAATTAACAAACTATTATTTTCAAGATAAAATTAACAAACAAGGTATATTAATGAAATACAAGCGTATATTTTCTATTTGTGTTCTAATTCTGCTAACTGCAGGCACGATTTTTACTCAATCAAAATCAAATCCGAGCGATAAATTCAAACAATTGGATGAAAAACTTCCGACACCGAACACATATCGCACGGCTTCGGGTTCGCCCGGACATCAGTATTGGCAGCAGCGAGCCGATTATGTGATTGATGTCGAACTCGACGATATAAATCAAAGAATTATCGGCAAGGAAACCATCACATACAAAAACCTTTCGCCCGATACGCTCGATTATTTATGGGTGCAGGTTGATCAGAATATCTTTGCCAAAGATTCGGACACGGAAAAAACCGACACCGCACCGAATCTCGATGATAAAACGCCTTTTACCGCACTCGAACAGATCGCCGTCCGAAGCTATGACGGAAGGGTAAATATTTCGTCCGTCCGGGATGCGAAAAATTCGGCTTTGAAATATACGTTGGTCAATACGATGATGCGTGTTGATCTGCCGACACCGCTCAAACCTAATGAAAATTTCGTTTTTAAGATTGATTGGGATTATAAAATAAACAATCAACGCATTTTCGGCGGCAGAACCGGATACGAATATTTTTCGTCCGACGGCAATTACATATACGAGATCGCTCAATGGTTTCCGCGGATGGCGGCTTATTACGATATGCACGGCTGGCAGCAGCATCAGTATTACGGACGTGGGGAATTTACGCTCGAATTCGGCAATTATACCGTTAACATTACAGTTCCGAACGATCACATTGTTTCCGCAACAGGAGTTTTGCAGAATCCGAACGAGGTTTTGACAGCAGGACAAAGACAACGCTTAAATCAAGCAAAAACAGCGAAAGAACCCTTTTATATCGTTTCACCGGAAGACGCAAAAGCAAACGAAAAATCAAAACCAACGGGCAAAAAGACTTGGAAGTTCAAAGCCGATGATGTCCGCGATTTTGCTTTTGCAAGTTCTCGAAAATTCGCTTGGGATGCACAAGGTCACAATGTGGAAGGCAATGAAGTTATGGCTATGAGTTTTTTCCCGAATGAAGGAAATCCGCTCTGGCATCAATATTCGACGCAGGCAATTATTCACACATTAAATGTTTATTCGCGTTATTCATTCAAATATCCGTATCCGGTTGCAATTTCGGTCAACGGTCCGGTCGGCGGAATGGAATATCCGATGATCTGTTTTAACGGACCACGCCCGAATGCAGACGGGACTTATTCGGCACGGACAAAATACGGTTTGATCTCGGTTATTATCCACGAAGTCGGACATAATTATTATCCGATGATCGTCAATTCCGATGAACGCGATTGGACTTGGATGGATGAAGGTTTGAATACTTTTGTGCAATTTTTAGCCGAAAGCGAATGGGAGGAAAATTATCCTTCGCGTCGCGGCGAACCGCAAAACATTACCGATTATATGGCGAGTGAAGCACAAGTGCCGATTATGACGCAATCGGATTCGGTTATAAATTTCGGCAACAACGCTTACGGAAAACCTGCAACGGCTTTAAATATTTTGCGTGAAACGGTTTTAGGACGTGAAAATTTTGATTTTGCTTTTAAAAAATACTCGCAGCGTTGGATGTTCAAACGTCCGACTCCGGCGGATTTTTTCCGCACGATGGAAGACGCATCCGGGCAGGATTTGGATTGGTTTTTCCGCGGCTGGTTTTATACCACCGACCACACGGATATTTCGATTGAAAATGTCAGGCTTTATCAGGTCAATACGCAAAACCCGGATGTTGAAAAGAAAATCGTCCGCGATCAGGCAAATGCCCGTCCGAAAACGCTTTCACAGCAGCGAAACAAAAGTCTGCCGAAACGAATTGACCAATATCCGTCATTGCGTGATCTTTACAACGATTATGACGAACTAACCGTTACTGAACTTGAACGCGACAAATACAGGGAATTTGTCGGAACTCTCGACGAGGTGGAAAAATCGCTGCTTAATACCAACCGATATTTTTATGTCGTTGATCTGAAAAATATCGGCGGACTCGTGATGCCCGTTATCTTAAAGGTCGAATTTATGGACGGAACGAGCGAGGAAATCCGCATTCCCGCACATATCTGGCGTTATAATAATTTTAATGTTTCAAAACTGATCGTTACGAAAAAGGAAGCTAAAGCGATAGTTCTTGATCCGAATCTGGAAACCGCCGACACGGATTTGACCAACAATTTTTTCCCGCGTCGCGTTATCCCGACACGCTTTCAGGTTTTCAAATCGCGGCAACGAAGTGATCTGGAGCCACAGCGATAGGAAAAGTTGGCGGAAGACAGAGTTGCAAATCGCTGTCGGTAATTAGAAATAAATAAAATGTTCGGAAAATTTACAAAATACATTATCGTTTTAAGTTTAATTTTTGCCGCAAATTCCCTTGCTTACGGCAAACATAAATATCACACGAGTTTTACGAGAATTGATTACAACAAGCAGGAAAATCTTTTGGAAATTACGATCAAGGTTTTCGCTCACGATCTTTTGCCGACTTTGGAAAAGCGTTTGAAAACGGCGATTGATCTGGAAAATACAAAGGATATTGATAAGATTCTGCAAAAATATCTGGCTGAAAAATTCGTCTTCAAAACCAAGTCCGGTGAAATAAAAAATTTCAGATGGATCGGCAAAGAACTTGAAACCGAAGTGATTATGTTTTATGTCGAGATACCTTTTGAAGGAAATCTGGAAGGAACGGAATTGAAAAACAGTCTGTTTTTTGAAAGTTTTCGTGAACAGGTAAATTTGGTTTCAATTCACGATCAGGATAAAAAAGCCGATCTGATCTTCAAGGTTGGCGATGATTTTAAAAAGATCGTTCACAATACGAAAAACAATAGAAAATTATAAATTATAAATTATAAATTATAAATTATCCCGGATAAAATGAGAAAAATATTTATTCCTAAATAATTTATAATTAGTAATTTATAATTCATAATTATTTTTGTTTAAGAGAGTTCCGGGAAATATTTATGAAAATAGCATTAAACGGTGCGACGACGATGTACGCGGATTTGGAAACGGATATAAAAGCGGCAAGCGAAGCCGGTTATGAACTTCTGGAGATTTGGGCGGCGAAATTGCGGGATTTTTTGGAAACGAAAACCACCGCCGATTTGAAAGAATTATTGCAAAATCACGACATCGAACCGTATTCGATAAATTCCATTGAACACATAACTTTCAGAACGGCGGAAGATTACGAAAAGATCAAAGCTGAATGCGAAGAATTGTGCAAAATTGCGGGTGAAATTGATTGCCCTTATATTGTCGTCGTGCCGGGAAAATTGCCCGAAAATTCTACCGAAGAACAAGTTATTGACGAATCGGTAAAGGTTTTGAACGAACTCGGCGATATTGCGGAAAAATATAATGTTTCATTGGCTTTCGAGTTTCTCGGACAAACCGATTGCTCGGTGCAGACGCTTGATCTGTGCAACAAAATCGTCGAAAAAGTTGACCGCGAAAGTATCGGAAATGTGATTGATACATTCCATTTTTACGCCGGGAATTCGACGTTTGAAGCTATCGAGAAAATGAAGCCCGAAAAACTGTTTATCTTTCACATTAACGATGCCGAAGATTTACCGAAGGAACAATTAACCGACGCACACAGAGTTTATCCGGGCGAAGGGATTTTGCCGATAAAGAAAATAAAGGCAAAATTTGATGAGATCGGTTACGACCGGATGGTTTCGATAGAGATTTTCCGCCCCGAATACTGGAATGAAAATCCGTTTGATGTCGCCAAAAAAGCCAGACGTGCGACGATGGATGTTTTGGATATTCAAAGCTCTGCGGTTGGCGGAATTTGGTAAACAAGATTCAAGATTCAAGATTCAAGATTTTTATGGAGAAAGTTAAGATCGGGATAATCGGGACAGGTTATATCGGGAATGTTCACGGGCGGATTTATTCGGGGATTGATAATGCGGAAGTTTCGGCGTTATTTGATATTGAGCCGGAAAAAGCTGAGAAAACTTCGCGGACGATTGGCGGTAAAGTTTGCAAATCGCGTGAGGAATTATTTGAAAATTGCGATGCAGTTTTGGTTTGCACGCCGAATAAAACTCACATCGAAATTGCGACGGATGCCGTTAAGCACGAAAAGCACGTTTTTTGTGAAAAACCTTTTGCGATTGGGATTGATAACGCGAAAAATTTGCTCGAAACGGCAAATGGCGGCAAAGGAGTCTTTCAAGTTGGACACAATCGCCGATACGCTCCCGTTTATGTGAAGTTGAAAGATTTATTGAAAGAGGACGAAGCACATTCGGCACATATTAAGATGAATCGCGGCGAATTGGTCAATCCGGCTTGGACGGGCGATGCAAATGTAACGGGCGGATTTTTGTATGAAACGACGATTCATTTATTTGATATGATGCGTTTTCAATTCGGGGAAATTGCGGAGTTGGTCGCATACGGTTCACAGCACGAATATCCCGAATTAGACGAATTCTCGATAATTTTCAAATTCAAAAACGGTTTTCACTGCACATTTGCTTCATCGTCCGATGCAAGCTGGCATTTTCCGTTTGAACGAATCGAGGTTTTTTGTCATCACCGCACGATTTTGACTCAGGAAATGGAGCATCTGATTGATTCCCGCGGAATGGATGCGAATTTTGAAACACTTTCGTGGGCGATGACGGAAAAGGAAGAACGCTGGGGTTATGTGCAGGAAGATTTGGCTTTTATCGAATCTGTATTAGAAGGAAAAGAACCACCCGTTACGGCACTTGACGGTTTCAAATCGGTTGAACTCGTCGAATCGGTTTATAAGGCAATCGAAACGGGAGAGAAAATTAAATTTTAGCTAAATATAACGTGAGTTCGAGATAAAAGTTATTGAATAATTAAGACTTACTTGATTTTCAATGAATCTTAGCGACCTTTGCGATAACCTTTGCGTTCTTTGCGGTTAATTTCTGCTTTTTTTTTACCGCAAAGTTCGCCAAGATGAAGACGCAAAGAAACACGAAAGGTAAGAACAACAATATTGTAGAAGTCTTTTCTTATTTCGAACTGACGTTAAATATACAATCGTAATTTGCCGATCAACTCATCATCCGGTCATATTCCTTAACTTTTTATTCCTAAAATGCGTTATAGTATATAGTTGTTGAAAGAACACTCAACATTTTCATTGGTGCGGATTATAATTTTTAAACGGAAAATGAGGCAGATATGATTAATTGTCAACATTGCGGTCAGGTAAATTCAGGCGGAAGTAATTTTTGCAGATTTTGCGGTTTAAAATTTAATCAACCTCAAGAACCGTTGATGCAGGAAAAACGAACAAACTATGAATATTCTCCGCCGCGTCCTTATTCTTGGAAAACGGATGAATTCGAATTAAAACAAAAAAAACAAACCACACCGATAAATCGTGTTCAGCCATTAATAAGACAACCGCCTCAACCGACGCGGAAGGATTTACAGATGCTCGGTCAAAATCCGGCTGTTCCGTATCAGCAGAATATGTTGTCGTATGGATACAGTTGTCCGCGTTGTTCCAGTCAAATTCTGCCCCGGACCGAAAAGAAAATATCAACTGCCGGATGGATAGTTTTTTCGGTTTTGTTAGTAACATTTTTTCCTTTATTTTGGATAGGACTTTTGATAAAAGAAGATGTCAGGATTTGCCCGGTCTGTAATTTGAGAATTAATAATTAAACAGTTATCAGCTATCAGTTGTCAGCAGTCAGAAAATCGCCAGACCATTATTTTATTATTTGATATTTAATTTCATTTATTCATCCACTGATAACTGATAACTGTTAACTGTTAACTGATAACTGATAACTGATAACTGTATGTTTATTGCCGATAATAATAGCCTTTCGGATGTTCGATCTTTACTTCGGGATTTGTGCTGATAACATCTATTTTGTAGTAGCCCTTTTTCATATGGGTTGAAATATAGGTTAGAGCAAATTGCCGGTTCAAGGCAAGATTCAGATCACGGAAAAAGGGCTGATAGGAAACTGGCGTGAAAGTTCCTTGAAAAAAAGCCTTACCGCCGGTTTCTTCCGAAATTCTATTCAAAGAACCCTGACCGTTATTGACCAACATCGAATTTCCGTTTTCGGTATAGGTCGCCGCTGAATAAAACGAATAAACCGCGACGCTGCTTCGTTGTGCCTTTAAGATCGCTCTGTCCAAGTCAATACTTTGTCCGGGTGATGAGCCGTTCACACCTTGCGAAACATCCAAACCGTCGGAAACCAGTAAGATCGCCCGTCTTCCATTCGGCTGACCTTTGAATCTTTTAACCGCATCTATCACGCCGTCATACGGACTTCGCGGGGCAACCGTCGAACTGCTGACGACGATTCGCAGGGAGTTGGCGGCTTCTTCCAAATCCTGTGTAAATTTTTGTCTGACCTGAAGCGAACCGCCGCGTATGTAAGCGACCATTACCCGCGAATCCTTCGGCAGAGTGCGGATGAAATTCGCCAAGTCCTTTAACTGCAAATTAACACTTGAGGAAAGATCGTCCTGTATTAAAACCGCCAATGAAAGCGGTGTGTTGCTGACGCTTCTGATCGAAAGAATCGTTTGGTCTTCTTCATTTTCCTTAACGGTTATATCTCCGGCTTCGACAAATTCTCCGGCTTGTTTTTGTTTTAATTCTTTTTTTGTAAAAATCGTGATGGGAATGGTCATAATGCGGACATCATCCTGCCCTTTCTGCATCCTTCGACCATCTTCTTCCTGAGCAAAAACAGTGTTTACCACCAGAAGAAAAGATAAACAAAAAACAATTGAACGAAGTATTTTAGAATTTGACATAACCACCTTTTTAACCGTTTGAAACCTTATTTGTTTTTTATAATTACACTACATCGGGAAAAAGTCTTTGAATTATGATGCACTAAGTTTGAATAAAGTTTATAGAATATGTAGAGTAATTCCAACAGATGAGCGATTTAATTCCGACAAAATACGAAATAACGAAAAAGGACGTAAATAAAGACCGGCTTTTAAAGACGACTGCCATTTCATTGCCTGTTGTGCTGTCGGTTATTCCGGCATTAGCTTTTTTTATAATGGGGATTTTATTCGGCACAGCCCCGCAGGTAACTGCGTTTTACTTTTTTATGAGCCTGATTTCCCTGATCGTCGGATTTATCGGCGGCGGAATCGGTTCGGCTGTAACGATGATGTATCGCTCAAAATGGCTCGGACAATTAAAGGAAAAAGTTGCGATTGACGGCATCAAAGCGAGCGAGGTTAAATGGTTTACAAAGGAATTAAAAACGGAAGAAAAAAAAGCCCTGAAGGAAATAAAATCAAAAAATCTGCTGCTCGCCGATGCTTATGAGGAAACGCTTGCTTCGCGTCTGACTGCGACGAGAATTATAAAGTCAACGGGAAAGGAATTGCTTTTAGCAAAACGCCGGAAAAATAAACTTAAATATCTGAAAAGCGAAAAGGTCAATGATTTTAAAGCCGAAATTGATAAAGATATAAATAATCTGTCAAACATAAAAACAGAAGCAAAGGAAATGCTCGTCGAAGCCGAATCGCGTCTGCAAATGATCGAAGCCGCCTCCCGCCGCGGCAGCGAATTAGCCGGAAACGAACTCGCCTTAAAAAAATTATCCGCCAGAACCGAACAGCTTCCGCTCGCTCTCGAATCGGCAAAAATGGAGGAAGAACTCCGCCGGGAATTCGTTGATGAATTGGAGGAGGAATTTGAAAAAAAGGATAATCAAGAGATCGAATTATTGGAAGATTAATTTTTAGTCTGCAATTTCCTTTCTGATTCTTTTAATATTTACCGCCTTACCCGTATCTTCATCAATTTCGATGATAACACCGCAAATCCAGACATTTCCTTTGGCGTGGGAAGCACGTTTTGAGGGAAACTTTGTAAATCTTTGCAAAACATCTTCTTTTTTCATTCCGATCACGCCCGCATAACTTCCGGTTAATCCGAGATCGGTTACATAAGCCGTCCCGTTATCTAAAATTCTCTCATCGGCAGTCGGAACGTGCGTGTGAGTTCCAACCACGGCGGAAACCCGTCCGTCGAGAAACCAACCCATCGCATACTTTTCCGAAGTCGCTTCGCAGTGCATATCCACAAGGCGAATTTTCACATTTTCGGGAATAGAATTCACCGCAGAGTCGGCAACTTTAAATGGATCATCAACATTCGGCGGCATAAAAACTCTGCCGAGCAAATTTAAAACTGCAATTTGATAACCATTTATCTCGCCGATAAATAAACCCGTGCCGGGAGTTCCCTCGGGGTAGTTTGCGGGACGCACGAGCTTTTCATTTTTTTTAATATAGGGAATTACTTCGCCTTTATCGAAAATATGATTTCCCGAAGTCATCAGATCAATTCCGCTTGCAAATAATTCATCGGCAATAGCAGGCGTGATCGAGAAACCGCCCGCTACATTTTCGGCGTTCATTACGGCGATGTCTATTGCAAATTCTTGGCGTATTTCATCAATATAATTTAAAATCGCCCGTCTGCCCGGACGTGCGACCACATCGCCGATTATTAAAATTTTCATAATTGTAAAAGAAAATAGTGAATCGTAAATAGTAAATAGATATTTTTTAACTATTCACTAATCACCATTCACTATTTACAAAAAAGATAAAAGTGAAAGAGAACCGAAAAGCCGTGTAAGAGCAAATGAATTGAACCTGATGTTAACAGGTGGGCGGCTTTCTGTCCGTTTATATTAAACGATCTGAACTGTGATCTATGGCATTCTTTAACCTAGAAAGATTGCACCGAAAACAGCGTTAGCCTCCCTATATTCATGTGTTGGCTCAATATGTATTTTGTCCTATCACGAACTTTTCAGTAAAATTCTTTCACTAAAATAGATTGTATCACATCGGGAGTTAATGGAAAACGGAAAATGGTATTGATAATAAATTCTGAATTTATTCCTAATATTATCCATTATCAATTATCCGTTTTTCATTAAAAAAAACTATTGTTCGACTTCGAGTTCCTGCGGGGCGGATTCTTTTTGTTTTAAGAAACGGTCAAGTATATCGGCACATTCGGCACTTCTTGAAGCTAACTGAGCATCGTTTTGTTCGTGGTCGTTCTTTAGACGGTGAAATTCGTCGGCGATGTGCAGAGCGGCTAAAATTGCAACTTTTAATGAATCCACCGTCAGCGTGCCGGACGAGATTTCACGCATTTTGCCGTCCACATATTCCGCCAGCCGCAAAATATATTCGTTGTCGCCGTCGGAACGTATGCTGTAAGTTTGATTATAAATTTCCACCCGGATGGATTGAGCGGAATCTTTTGATTTATTGCCGTCGTTGTCAATCATTGAAAATTATCCTTGCAGAACTTCGCTGACCTCCGGTTCGATAACGGTTATCGCATCGAGCATCGCTTCAACCTTCAACTGGATCGCATCTCTTTCGCTCATCAAATCTTCGACCTTTTCCTCAAGCCGCGATTTTTCACTTAAAAGAGTGCTGACCTCGTGTCGTAGGGAAGTCATTTCCTTTTCGAGTTTGTCCTTTTCCTCACGCATCTTCTTGGCGAACTCAATCGTTAAATAAATTTTGTCTTCGAGATGC
>JBGTKR010000263.1:0-2520 GCA_041744535.1 Pyrinomonadaceae bacterium | reverse complement strand
CTGCCCGTTTGACTAGCGAAGCAAAGTCAAACGGCAAAGCCGTGCATCTGCAAACTTGTGATTTTATTACGATTATTTGCAGCAAAGAAATATTAATCAAAAGAACCGATAAACTGTGAGGTGTTTGCAATTCGCTTCGCTCAGCAAACAGGCAGACGGGTCGTCCGCGTTCCGACATAAAAACTTATTTTGATTTTCACATTTTCAAAAAAAGGATCAGCGAAATAAATAGATCATTTTTGCGTAACGTGAGTTACAGATTGAATTACTATTTAACTTTACACAATTGCTTCAAATAGGCAGAAGCTGAAACACAAAACTTAGGAAGTATTGTGAAAATACTTAGTAACGGAAATTATATAACATCACCCATCAAGTATATCTGTAGAATATTCAGTTTTTAGTCGGTGAAACCGACGTTATATTTGTAGCCCACGGTGCAAGCCGTGGGGAAAATGCAAAATGGTTGTTAAAGCCATTGAAAATGGTTGTTAAAGCCATTGAAAATGGTGGCATATCAAACGTATGTCGTGGTTTTCAACCACTCGAAATATCCTTTCTATACTTCCCCACGGTTTGCACCGTGGGCTACAAATATATCGCGGTTTTCAACCGCTAACTAGTTCTACTTTGTTAAGTTAAAAACTGTATCATAATCTTTGATAACAATGGGCTTAACTTGATTTAACCCGCACAGCGGGTGTCAGCATAAAGCCTTGTGAGTCAGCACGAGGTTTTCAAAATCAAGAACAAATAGCCCGTGAATACGGGCGACAGCCGATAAACCAAAAAAGCTGTCGCTATCTTCGATAGCTTTAATTCGTGTTGTATATAAACCTTGTGCTGACACCCAAGGTTTTATGCTATCGCCCGTATTCACGGGCTAAAAACTAAAACTTATCAAGAAATTTAACTTAACAAAGTAGAACTAGAACCGATTTAAGTGGGTGAGTTTGTTTCAGATTCATTACTTACTAAAGATTTTATCTGAGAATTATTTCAGTCATTTCTAATTCTACTTTGTTATCAAACTTCTAATCAGCTAAAATATTTCTTTACTAATTAATCGGTTACAAATTATGGATTTTCTCAGCTGGATGGCGTTAGTTGGCGGATTGCTTTTGCTAATGGCTTTGTCGTCTTCATATTTGAAGAATGTTCCAATCTCGACCTCTTTCATATACTTAATTATTGGCATAATTGTCAGCCCGCTCGGGTTTGGCGTGGTGGCGATTGATTTTGAATCGAACTCTTTTTTTCTTGAAAAACTAACGGAAATCGCAGTAATAATTTCGCTGTTTGTCGGCGGTTTAAAACTACGTCTGTCTTTGAAAAATGAAGCGTGGCGGGCGGCTTTTCGGCTGGCACTTCCCGTGATGTTTTTTTCAATCATTTGTATCGCGGTTTTTGCACACTTCATTTTTGGTCTTGGTTGGGCGGTTGCGATTTTGCTCGGTGCTTTGCTTGCTCCGACCGATCCTGTTTTGGCTTCAACGGTTTCAGTTGAAAATGCAAATGATAAAGATCGAATGCGTTACGGACTTTCGGGCGAAGCGGGTTTTAATGACGGAATGGCATTTCCGTTTGTAGTTTTCGGACTTTTGATGTTGGAAAATAACGGGATGGGCAGTTGGATCGGCGGATGGGCTTTGCACCGGCTCATTTGGGCAGTTCCCGCAGGATTATTGATCGGTTACGGTTCAGGATTCAGCATTGGAAAATTAGCGATTTGGCTGCGAAGTCACCACAAGGATTCTACCGCACCGAATGATTTTCTGGCATTGGCTTTGATCGCACTTTCTTATGTTTTTGCCGAATTTGTCGGAGCTTGGGGATTTTTAGCGGTTTTTGCGGCGGGATTGGGATTGCGTTCTGCGGAAGTCAAAACCGTCGAAGAAAATCCGATCGGCGATAATGATGAGGTTTTTGAGGGATTGAAAGAACTTGCGAATAAGCAGAATGAAAATAAAGACTATGCGGACGCAAATGAAAGTTCGCACACACCTGCTGAAAATGTTGTGGATGTCGTGCATGAAGAGGAAGCGATGAAAGAACCTGCGATTGCCGCGGGACTCGTCGTGTCCGAAGTGATTTCATTCGGAAATACGGCGGAAAGAATTTTAGAAGTATTTCTTGTAATGATCGTCGGAATTTGTTTATGGAACTATTGGGATTGGCGTGCTGTGCCATTGGCGTTGATTTTCTTTTTTGTAATTCGTCCTTTTTTGACGCAGATTTTTCTACTTAAAACTCCGACCACAAAAACTCAAAGATGGATGCTCGGATGGTTTGGAATTCGTGGTATCGGAAGTATGTATTATTTGGCTTACGCCTTAAACCACGGCTTAAAATCCAATGCAAACGAATTGATCTCGTTAGTTATATCAATTATCGCTCTGAGTATTTTGATTCACGGACTCTCGGCTCAACCGATCTTAAAAAGATACAGACAAATTATTGATGACAGTGATAAATTTGCAGAAAATTCCGTGTAAATAGAAATTGCCGATCAGCATCATA
>JBGTKR010000262.1:0-15582 GCA_041744535.1 Pyrinomonadaceae bacterium | reverse complement strand
TGGTCGGCATTGTTTTGTGCCGCCTTTTAAACCTTTTATTCCTCTATTTTGATGAAAAGGATCAACAGAAGCAAAATTTACAAGTCGCATTGCAATTGAAGACGGCGTTCTGTCTAAAAGTTTCGCCATTTCAATCACTTCAAGAGTTCGTGAATCCATTTTTCCAAAAGGCAACTTCAAATATAAGTTGAAAACAACTATGAATTCTTCTTCTATCCAATTTCTTCTTGCCATTTATTTTTTGTAAATTTGAAAACTTTTAGATTTACTAAATCAAACTTCAGCTAATTTAACAGGAACGGCGTTTCCGATTTGTGCAAACCAACCATTTTGACTGCCTTTGAAAACGTAATCATCGGGAAAAGTCTGAATTCTCGTCGCTTCTCTCGGCGTAAGTCCTCGCGGTTCAGTCGGACGAATATACATATTGCAATCAAATTTCATATGCGAAGTGATTGTTTTGCAAAATTCGTTTTCATTCAACTTGAAATACTTATCCTTAAAAATATGATTCCGCGATTTATACGGCATAATATCCGAAATTGACGGATGCAATGAATTTGCACCTTGCGGCAGAAGTCCGAAAATTTTTATATCGCGGTCATTATTAAAGCGATTCTTGTGATTATAAAGTTTCGTTATTTTCCGATTGTCGTTGATAAAACTGTAAAACGGCGTTTCAACATAAGTATAATCAATTTCAACAAAACCGCAATCTTTTCCCTCTCGCTTTGTGTTGTTTTTTATGCGGTTTGGTTTTAGTTTCGGCAAATCTTTGATCGCATCATTCAAAACAAATTTTTTGTTCGGTTTATCGTTTTTTATATCTTCAAAAATTTGCTCGACATCAACGCCGATTCTGTTTCCGATAATAAAAAACCGCTCCCGATTTTGTGGAATACCATAGTTTTTGGCATTCAATAACGAATAAGAAAATTTGTATTCATCACCCAAATAATGATGAAAATCATCTATGATTTCATCAATCTTTTTTGCCATCCCTTTAACATTCTCCATTACGAAAAACTTTGGTTTTACCTTGCCGAGAAAAAAAAGAAAAGCTCTATACAAATTGTTTCGTGGGTCATCAATAATCCGTTGCCTGTTCGCCATCGAAAACCCTTGGCAAGGCGGACCTCCGCAAACCAAATCTACATCACTAAACAATTCCGTATATTCATCCAATTTTTTATTGAGTTCGTTTATATCTCCGACGAAAAATTTATCTTCGGAAAGGTTGCGGTTGAATTTGTATGTTTCGCAAAATACAGGATTTATCTCGTTGACAAAGACAGTTTCAAACCCAACATTCTCCATCCCCAAACTTAAACCTCCGCAACCTGCGAATAAATCAATTAATGTTTTTTTCATTCAGCTAAAATTTAATGATGGTCAGTATCAACGCCTTCTGGAATATTCCCGTGGTAGATTTCCGAACCCTTTTCGGTAAATTCCTTCGCCTTCTCCGCCATTCCGACCGCTAACGCTTTTTCCGCTTCAACGCCTTCTTTGGCGGCGTATTCGCGGACTTCCTGCGTGATTTTCATCGAACAGAAATGCGGTCCGCACATTGAGCAGAAGTGGGCGAGTTTTGCTCCTTCGGCGGGGAGTGTTTCGTCGTGATATTCTTTGGCAACTTCGGGGTCTAAGGCGAGATTAAATTGGTCTTCCCAACGGAATTCAAAACGTGCTTTCGAGAGTGCATTATCGCGGTATTGAGCCGCCGGATGTCCCTTCGCTAAATCAGCCGCGTGTGCCGCGAGTTTGTAAGTTATCACGCCCGTTTTTACGTCATCTTTATTCGGCAAACCCAAGTGTTCTTTCGGCGTAACGTAGCAGAGCATCGCACAGCCGAACCAGCCGATCATTGCCGCACCGATACCCGAAGTGATGTGGTCATAACCCGGTGCGATGTCGGTTGTCAGCGGTCCAAGCGTATAAAAAGGTGCTTCGTCGCAAACTTCCAACTGCTTGTCCATATTCTCTTTTATCAAGTGCATCGGCACGTGTCCGGGACCTTCGATCATCGTTTGAACATCGAACTCCCAAGCGATTTTTGTGAGTTCGCCAAGCGTGTCTAATTCGGCAAATTGTGCCTCATCATTCGCATCCGCAATCGAACCCGGACGCAAACCGTCGCCGAGAGAAAACGAAACATCATACGTTTGCATTATTTCGCAAATCTCTCTAAAGCGTGTATAAAGAAAACTCTCCTCGTGATGAGCCAGACACCACTTCGCCATTATCGAACCGCCGCGGGAAACAATTCCCGTCGTGCGTTTCGCCGTCATCGGAATATACGGAAGCCTTACGCCCGCGTGAATCGTAAAATAATCAACGCCTTGCTCGGCTTGTTCGATCAAAGTGTCGCGGTAAATTTCCCAAGTCAAATCTTCCGCCTTGCCGTTCACTTTTTCCAACGCCTGATAGATCGGCACAGTCCCAATCGGCACGGGCGAATTTCGCAAAATCCATTCGCGTGTGGCGTGAATATTTTTGCCCGTGGACAAATCCATCACCGTATCCGCACCCCAAAGCGTCGCCCAACGCATTTTTTCGACCTCTTCTTCAATCGAAGACGCAATCGCCGAATTCCCAATATTGGCATTGATCTTCACAAGAAAATTCCGCCCAATCGCCATCGGTTCGGTTTCGGGATGATTGATATTCGCAGGAATTATCGCCCGACCTCTCGCCACCTCATCACGCACAAATTCAGGAGTTACAAATTCGGGGGTTAATGCACCGAAGCTCTCTCCTTTGTGTTGGTGGTGGAGCGAACTGCGGTCGGTTTTTTCAGCGAGGCGGACAAGAGTGTCCGCGTTCCGTTGCCTTCCCAAATTCTCACGAATCGCCACATATTCCATCTCCGGCGTAATAATTCCTTTTTTCGCATAGTGCATCTGCGAAACATTTTTGCCTGACTTTGCACGAAGCGGCGGACGCTTCAACGCCGGAAATTCTTCCAACTTTCCGCCATCTTTGATCTTCGCAACGTCTTCCGCACCCTCCGTCAAATAGCCATTATCCTGCGGTAAAATCTCGCGTCCAACATATTCCTCAACATCGCCCCTTGCAAGAATCCACTCACGCCGCAAAGTCGGCAAACCTTCCCGCACATCGCATTTCGCCTCTCCGTCAGTCCAAACCCCGCTCGTATCATAAACCCGAACCGGCGGATTCTCCTCCAGTTCATCGTCCATATTCTTCGACGGCGACAAAGCGATCTCCCGAAACGGAACTCTCAAATTATGCCCGTTCTCATTGACCGTATTGCCATTCGTCTCAACATAAATCTTCCGCGATGACGGCAACTTAACTTCGCTTGCCAGTTTTTCTTGTATTTCTGTTTTTTCTGTATTTTCACTCATTGTTTTTCTCCCTTCGTCGGTATTATCCGCATCAGGTTTTTAGGGTAATGTCCAAACCTCTCGGACAACTCTCAGCTAAAAACTAGCTCCCCTGAAAACTGAAACTTCTGATTTAATAATGATATGACTAATTTATTGACATAACAAGCATAAGCAAATAAACTTCTGAACGATTTAAATAAATAATATAGAAGCTAAGAACTTATTATGGGGCATACCCGATTAGGACAAATACCTAAAGGTTGTAAATGGGAAGATGTCGTTTCAACATTGTTCTGTTTTGTTTAATCAAACTCGCAATATTCACAGGCAAAATCTTTATGTTTTAGGAGTAACCAAAACACGATCAACCCGTTTGCCATCCATATCAACGACCTCGAATATGTATTCGTTCCACTCGAACTTTTCGCCGACGGCAGGCAATTTTTCCAAGCGTTTAATAATGAATCCCGCCAGCGTTTCATACATTCCCTGTTCTTCGAGCGGTAGTTCCTTAATGTCTAAAATTGTGCAGTATTCGCTGTTTGAAAGTTTGCATCGAGCAGCCAAGAACCGTCTTCGCGTTGGACGGCACTTTCATTTATTACCTCACCGAAGGGCAAATCGCCGACGATTGCTTCCAAAATATCGTTGGTTGTAACAATTCCCTGTGTCGAGCCGAATTCATCTATAATGACAGCCAGATGTGTATTTGACTGACGAAATTTTTCCAGAACTTCAAGAGCAGTTGAAGTTTCGGGAATGAAGATCGGTTGTTTAATCACGCTTTCGAGTTTTTGTGTCTTGTCGGTTAAAAGCAGATTGACTATATCTTTGGCTTTGATAAAACCGCGTATATTATCCAGATCGTTATCGCAAACAAGCAGTCTTGAAAAAGGAAAATTCTGAATTTGACTTCTGATTTTTCCCTTTGAATTTTTAATATTAACCCAACCGATCTTCATACGCGGAGTCATCAGAGCCGCAATGCTTTTGTCGTCGAGCCGTATCACGTTTTCCATTAATTCCTGTTCGGTTTCTTCCAAAATTCCTTCGGTCGTGCCTTGTATCAGCATCGCTTTGATCTCTTCTTCGGTAACGGTTGCTTCTATGGATTTTTTTTGGCGAAGGAGTTTTAAAATACCGTTGGTCGAAGCACTCAAAAGCCACACGACGGGAGCGGTTATTTTGGAAACGAAATTCATCGGACGCGAAATATATGCGGCAATGGATTCGGGAGCATTAAGAGCAATTCTTTTAGGCACGAGTTCGCCGATCACGAGTGAAAAATACGTAATTATAAGAACGACAAAACCGAAACTTATCTGTTGAGCGTAAGGTTTTAGAAAAGCGATCTGTTCAACAAACGGGACAAGATGCACAGCAAGAGCCGCACCGCCGAAAGCACCCGAAAGCACTCCGACCAGCGTAATTCCGATCTGCACCGTCGAGAGAAAACGGTCGGGCGATTCGGAAAGTTCGAGAGCCGCTTTTGCTCCCGCATTTCCATCTTCCGCACGTTTTTGCAGACGCACTTTCCGGGCTGACACAACGGCTATTTCCGACATCGAAAAAAGACCGTTGATAACGAGCAGGATAAATATCAAAAAAACTTCAAGTCCGATCTGTTCCATTTTGCTGCTCAAATAATTTTTTTAAGTTTCGTCATCATAACTTATTGTATCGGAATTTTCATTGTCTTCGCTAACCTCGCCAAAGATCATCAACCAGACATATCCAATAATTCCGGCAGCAAGCGAAGTTATCAAAACCGCCATTATCGAACTGTTTATCAGATCGCTTTGCGTTTTAAAAGCCAGATTTGTAATAAAAATTGACATCGTAAAACCGATTCCGGCAAGGAATCCCGCTCCGGTTATGTGTTTCCAGTTAAGGCTCAAAGGCAGACGGCAGATTCCTATTTTGACGGCGATAAAACTTAAGACGGTTACGCCGATAACTTTGCCGACGAGCAAACCCGTGATAATTCCCAGACTATTCGGCGAAGCAAGACTCGCCGCCCAATCCGCAGCGATGATTATTCCCGTATTTGCCAGGGCAAACACCGGCATCACGAAAAACGCGACGGGTTTATGCAGGAAATGTTCGAGAATATAGGAAGGCGATTTTTTGTCGTCGCGGATTGCCGTAAACGGAATCGTAAACGCCAGCAAAACTCCGGCAATCGTGGCGTGAACGCCGGATTGAAACATAAAAAACCACATCAAAACGCCGCCGAGCAAATACGGAATCAGACTGTAAACGCGGAAACGATTCAAAACCGAAAGTCCTGCAAAAACTCCCAGCGATAATAATAAATAAAGCAGAGAGAATTTTGACGTATAAAAAATAGCGATGACGATAATTGCACAAAGATCGTCAATGACGGCAACAGCGGTCAGAAAAATCTTTAACGATGCGGGAATGCGGCTTCCCAAAATTGCCAGAACACTCAGAGCAAAAGCGATGTCGGTTGCCATCGGAATTCCGATTCCGGCTTGCGTTTCCGTTCCGGCATTAAAGCCGAAATGAATCAAAGCGGGAAGTGCGATTCCGCCGAGTGCGGCAAATATCGGTAAAAGTGCGTTTCGCAGATTTGATAATTCACCTTTGTAAAGTTCGCGTTTGAGTTCCAGACCGATCAGCAGAAAAAACACCGCCATCAAGCCGTCATTAACCCAATACGAAATCGTCAGTCCGCCGACATACGTTTTCCAAAAGCCCAGATAGCTTTCGGAATACATCGAATTTGCGACGATCAAAGAAATTATCGAACAAATTATCAGCGTTATTCCGGCTGATTTTTCGTTCTTGAAAAATTCCTTAAAAGAATCGGTCAGTTTGATTTTTTGTATCATTTTTCCTTTATCCTTCCGTTACAAATTCCTTTGTTTTTTTCGGAAAAATCAGTGATGCGATGATTGATAAAGTAATCACCGACAAAATAAATCCGAGCGAATAGCTGATCGGAAACTTTCCGCCGAAAGCATCATTTAGATATATCATTTTCAAACCGACAAAGACCAGAACCGTCGCCAAACCGTATTTTAAAAGATAGAATTTATCAATCACGCCCGCGAGCATAAAATACATCGAGCGAAGTCCGAGAATCGCAAAAATGTTGGACGTAAAAACGATCAGAGGTTCTTTTGTAACCGCAAAAATTGCCGGAACGCTGTCCACCGCAAAAATTATGTCGGTTGCTTCAAGAAATAAAAGTGCGATAAAAAGCGGTGTGGCGTAGAGAACTCCTTCTTTTCTCAGGAAAAAGCTCTTGCCGTCAATCTCGTGCGTTACGGGAATAAATTTTTTAACGAGCCGTATCAGGAAATTCTTTTCAGGTTTGATCTCTTCGTGGCTTGTGAAAAACATTTTGATTCCCGTGATAATAAGAAATCCGCCGAAAATGTATATTACCCAATGAAACTGCATTAACGCCGAACCGATCCCGATAAACAACGCACGGAAAACTAAAGCTCCCAAAATCCCGTAGAAAAGAACGCGGTGTTTGTATTCGGCGGGAATGCCGAAATAGCTGAAGACGAGAACAAAAATGAAAATGTTGTCAATTGAAAGCGAGTATTCGAGAATGTATCCGGTTAAGAATTCCAATCCTACCCGCTGACCGATTTCCGCACCGAAATTTGTCGAAACATATTGGTAAAAGATGAAGTTAAAAGTGAGTGCAAGCGTTACCCAAACGATGCTCCAAATAGTCGCTTCTTTAAACGAAACAACGTGAGCCTTGCGGTTAAAAACGCCCAGATCAATGGCGAGCATTAAAAGAACGAAAACAAGAAATCCGGCGTAAAACCACCAGTAATCCGCAAAAGGGAATAAAATATTATCCATCGAAAAAAATCTCCTTATGTCTGTTTTGTCCGCACAGAAAAAAACCGTGCGGACATAACATAAAATGTTAAAAGGTCGCACAAGGTCTTGATATTTTCTCCGATGAACCGAACTGCTCAACGCACGAGCAATCGTATTGACGATTTCACCGAACCAAAAAGGGCTATCTACTCCCCTTGCTATTAAATTGTCAATTTGAGATTAGCCGAATCTATAAAATTTTGTCAACAGCATTTTTAATTTAGTTTTTCGTTCTAATGGTTTTTTTCCCGCCAAGCAGCCAAGTTCGCAAAGAAGAAAAAGCAATACGAATCAGGACACAAAGTTTAATAAAATCTTTTACAATTTCACCATATCCCATTTTCGTCTTACTTCAATTATCAAATCGGCAATTTTGTCGGTAACTTTCTTAAAATACTCATCCGCTTTTTTCTGATCGAATTTTACATAGCCTTCGCCTTCTTTATAAAGTCCGATTGACGAAGGAAAAGGAGTTGCAGACCAAGTTCCGCTTCGTGGAAATGCGGTGGCGAGATCGTCTTTGTAGCGTTTTTTGTCAATCAGCGTCGGATCAATCGCCTGAATAAAAGCGTTCTCGTTCCAGCCTGCGTGTCCGCCGTCTTCACCGAAAACCTCCTGCGTTACGTCCGAAGCAAATGACCACCAATTTATCACCAAAGTCCGAACTTTTTTCTCATTTGCAATTTCCGCCGCAACGTCCTGCAAAACGGCAGTTTGCCCGCCGCCGTGTCCGTTGACAATGATTATATTTTTGAAACCGTTTTTAACTAAGCCTTCCAAAATCTCTTTGACAAACGGGCGATACGCCGCTTCGCTCATCTTGAATGCTCCCGGATATGCAGCAAGACTTCCCGTCATTCCGTAAGGCAGCGTCGGTGCGATCATTGAGTTTGTTTTCTTTGCAACCGCTTTTGCAATCGCCGCCGGAGCAGTATTATCCGCACCGTTATTGGCAACGCCGTGCGGTTCGAGCGTTCCGGTCGGAAGCATCACGGTATCAATTTTTGACGGCACGACTTCTTGGAATTCCATCCAATTTATCCTGTCCATCTCGCGGGTTGTTACGAAATCTTTTGTGGTTTGGGAAAATGCGGAAATGTTTAATGCAAATACGAAAATTACTGCGTAAATTAATTTGTTCATTTCTTTTTACTCCTTTTCTAAATAGTAAACAGCAAACGGTAAAAAGTAACAAGTTAAAAGAAAAAATTTGCGTTTGATTTAAGGAAGTTGGATAATTGACAAACAAATTTTATGAAAGCGGGTGATTAAAATTATGGATTTTTATTTTTTGCTGTTTACGTTGTTTTTTCCCAGAATCACGATGCTCGTGTATTTTTTTCAGGATTGGTATCCGAATAATTCCGTGCCGATCTTGGGAGATATTTTGCTCGGAACTCTGTTTCCGAGAATTCTGGTTTTGATCTATATTTATCAAAATATGGGATATGAAAATATCTGGTTCGCCGCACATTTAGTCGTGCTTATACTGACCTATTTCGGCGGCGGGACTCAAACAAAACGCCGATATTCGCGGCGTAGAGAAGAATAAATTTTCAATTTATTTGAGCAAAATATCCGTTAAATCCAAGCCTTCTGCCGTCGGGGAGAATTCTTCGGGTTCGTTTGATCTCGTAAATAATCTCGCTCCCGACAAACCTTTCAGCAAAATTTTGCCATTCTCGATTCTCAGCCAAGCACCTTCACGAAGTCCGAGAACTTTTCGATTATTCACTTTTAAATATTCTTCGATTCTCGTCTGCCGTGTTTCGCCGCGATGGTCTGAATTTGGATCAGGATCGAGATAATGCGGATTTATCTGAAAAGGAATCGCACCAATTGCATCAAGATTTGGATTTGAAATAATCGGCATATCATTCGTCGTGCAGATCGTCGGGCAAAAAATATTCGTTCCCGCACTCGAACCCATCATCGGTTTTCCCGCCAGCATTTCGCTGCGAATGACTTCGAGTAATTCAAATTTTCGCAGCCAATACAGCAGATGATGAGTATTCCCGCCGCCGATAAATACCGCTTCGGCTTCCTTTATAACTTTGGCTTTATCTGAAAACATATGAAGTGATTCGACTTCGACATCATATTTTTCAAACGCTTTTTTGGGAGCTTCATTATATTCAGCCCAATTTTCATCCAATAAATCGCTCTCCGCCACGGATGCAAAAGGAATAAAAACAATCCGCGAAACACCACCAAGAAAATCAACCATATCTTCGGCGGAATGCTCCAGATAATTCAGATTTTTATAAACCGAATTGCTTGATAAAAACAACTTTCTCGAACTTAAATCCATTTTTAATTTCTTTTAAGTTTTTAATTTAGCTGACTGTTAAATTATATTCACGCAGACGACGGTAAAGTGTTGAGGGCGAGATGCCTAATAATTCGGCGGTTTTGCCGCGATGCCAGCCGGTTTTTTCCAAAGCACCGATGATCTGTTGTTTTTCAACGTCTTTCAGATTTGCGGTTGAAGCAGCGTTTTGAAAATTGCTTGTTCCGTTTTCCTGTGGTGTATTGTAACTAACCGAAACGCTTGGTTCATTTGTGTTGAAAACAACTTCGGGCGAGAGTTCTTTATTGGTGATTCTGCCGTTATCGGATAGCAAAATCGCACGCTCCAGACAATTACGGAGTTGGCGGACATTTCCCGTCCAACTGTAATTTTCAAGTGATTGAATTGCCTGATCGGTTAATTCGGGAGCATTTGCTCCGGCGATTTTTTGCAGTAAATGACGGGCAAGCGGTTCGATGTCTTCGCGTCTTTCGCGGAGCGGCGGAATATAAATTTCAAAACTGTTGATGCGGTAAAGCAGATCGGAACGGAAAACTCCTTCACTAATGGCTTGTTTCGGATTGCGGTTGGTTGCCGCGACGAGGCGGACATCAACTTCAACCTTTTTCACACCGCCGACACGAAAAAATGTCCGTGTTTCCAAAGCCCGCAGAAGTTTTGATTGAAGCTGCGAAGGCATTTCCATAACTTCATCGAGAAAAAGCGTGCCGCTGTCGGCAATTTCAAAAAGTCCTAATTTACGAGCTTTTGCACCCGAAAATGCTCCGGCTTCATATCCGAAAAGTTCGGATTCAAGCAGCGAATCCTGCAAAGCGGCACAATTCAGATCAATAAATGTCGAATCGCTGCGAGGACTCAAGCGGTGAATTGCCTGTGCGACAAGTTCCTTTCCCGTTCCCGATTCACCCGTTACTAAGACCGATGTATCCGACGGAGCGACTCTTTTAACAAACCTCAAAATTTCCTTCATCTGCGGAGATTCGGCAATGATCTCGGGCATATTTTCGTTATTACGCTGCACTTGTGCCTTTAATCTTTGATTATCAATTTTAAGCTGCTGTTTTTCAGCGGCTTGTGTAACGAGTGCGGAAAGTTCGGTGATGCGGTAAGGTTTTGTCAGATAATCGTAAGCACCGAGTTTCATTGCTTCGATGGCGGTTTCGACGGTTGCTTGTCCGGTCAGCATTATGACTTCGGGCGGGTTTTGCAATTTTTCACGCAAACGCCGAAGCAGAGCCATTCCGTCCAGACGCGGCATATCAATATCGCTCAAAAGCACGTCGAAATCGCGTTCTTCAAGCAAAGCCCAAGCCTCTTCGCCGTTGGTCGCAACCTCGACTTCGTGTCCCTGCCGCATTAATTCCTTCTGCACGACAAGCCGTAAGTTTTTCTCATCATCAACTACTAATAGTTTTGCCATAATAATTTTAGTGGAAAGTGGAAAGCGGAAAATCTGTAATAATTACTTTAAATTCAAAGTTCTGCTTACTGATTACTTCCTTGGAAGATAAATTGTAAATGTAGTTCCCTTGCCGATATTTGAGCGAACATTAAGCCGTCCGCCGTGGTCTGTGATAATACCGTAGCAAACGGCTAAACCGAGTCCCGTGCCTTTGCCGACTTCTTTGGTTGTAAAGAAAGGTTCGAAAATTTTTGAAATATTTTCAGGTGAGATACCGAGTCCCGTGTCTTCTACTTCGATGACAACACGCTGTTTTTCTATAAAAACTTTGAAAGTGAGTATTCCGCCTTCCGGCATTGCGTCAATTGCATTTGTGGCAAGGGCGATAACTGCCTGTTGAATCAAGCCTTCGTCGGCTTTTATAAGCGGCAGATTTTCGGCAATTTCCAGTTTGAATTCGATATTGTCGCCGCGTTTTTGATGAGTCAAAAGATTTGCCGATGATTTGATAACTTCGCCGAGGTCTATTTCGTGACGGTTTCCCGTGCGGACACGGCTGAAATCGAGTAAACCCGTGGTAATATTTTTACAGCGAAATGCTTCACTTCGGATCAGTCCGAGATATTCTCTTAAATCTTCAACATCGGGCGAGCCGTCAAAAACACCTTCTGCGACTCTCGATTCGAGTGCTTCGGCACAAGCGGAAATCGTCGCTACGGGATTGTTTATTTCGTGAACCACGCCCGCCGCCAGCCTTCCGATTGCCGCCAGTTTTTCCGCTCGTCCGACGGCGTGAATCGCTTCCACACGCATCGTTACGTCCTCACCAACCGTAATTACGTGCGTAACTTCGCCTTTTTCATCAAACATCGGAACTTTGCTGACCAGCCAATGTCTTATATTGCCTTCATCATCCGTTGTTTTTTGTTCGATGCGTTCGATTTTTCCGGTTTTAAATGCCCGTTCAAATTCGTCTTTTAATTTTCCCTGCGGGTATTTTGCGAGAACATCAAAAATGTTTCGCCCGATAACCGCATCCCGCGGCATCCCCTGAATTCCGATCTCCCGATGTTTGTTCCACGTAACGATGTTGTAATTTCGGTCAATCACATACAGCGAAACTGGGAGAGTATCCAAAACGGATTCGGTAAATTTGCGGTGTTCTTCCTTGGCTTGATTTATCGAAGTATTCAGCGTTAATTCGTAATGAGCCGTCAGATTTATGCTCAAAGCGGTCATTTGAGTTGCCGCATCAATCAGCTTTTGAATATTTGCAGCACAGTCAGTTCCTACACGAAACGCAGTAATAATTGCCCCTTTAACTTCGCCTTCGATGTGGATCGGCGAGATGTATTCGGCTTTGTGATTTTTGTCGAGAAAAAAGAATTCTTTGCGGGTTTCCGTTATGTAAGAAACCTGCGGCGGCAGAAGTTTTATCCATTGTTTGAATTTTTGTTTTTCAAAATCTTCCGAATACATCTCGCCGTTTTTATCAAAAATGCTGTAAACCAAACCGATATGTTTGAGTTCGACAACAACCGCACACAATTCGGCATCCACTCCGCTGCGAATTCTTTCGGCAACGCGGGATGCGATCTTTTTCGGGTGAACACTTAAAAGCAGACTCCGTCCGAGTTCGGTGATAAATTTTAACTCTGTTGAAGAATCCATCACTTCCCCTTTCGGTATAAATACTTCTGCTCCCTGAATACTTTCTTTTTGGGATAACATTTTTTTTGCTAATTATATTTCGACAAACCTTTAGCGGATTTTGTCATCTGAAATGAGGCGGGACACGGCAAATCTTTAAAGGTAAGAAATGCAATAACTCCTACTATTAAAATAAAACATTTTTTAACATCTTGTCAACGGTTTTAACTGTTATTTTATAATTGTAGTTGACACTTTAAAATATCTGTTAAAAAATCAGTAAGTTTCACTATGAAAAAATCCTTTCTAAAACTCAAAAAAGCAGTTGTTTTACCGATCTCATTGCTGTTTGTTTTTTCATTTTTCACAGTTCAACTGCACGCTCAGGAAGTAGTTGATAAAACGGTTGCAACCGTCAGCGACGGAGTCAGAACGGAGTTGATAACTTACTCCGATCTGCTTTGGCAGTTGGCGTTAGTTCCTAATGTTCCGCTTACGCCGCCGACTTCCGAAGACCTCAATCGGGCATTGCAAGTTATTATCAGACAAAGACTTATCGCTTTAGATGCGGAACGACTGCCGGGTGCAGAACCGACAAAAGCGGAGATTGATGAAAAGATCAAAGATGTTCTGGCATTGTTTCCTTCAACAAACGAATTTGTCAGACGGCTGAACATCGTCGGTTTTGATTCGATCAACGATGAAAATTTTCAGCGAATTATGCGGCAGAGAGTTGCGACTGAAAAATACATCGAATTCCGCTTCCGTTCATTCGTCGTCATCACGCCCGAAGATGAAAAAGAGTATTATACAAAAGTTTTCACACCCGATTTCCGCCGCCGCAATCCCGGGCTTCTGCTCCCGCCGTTTGACGAAGTTCGTTCCCGCATAAATGAAATTCTCACCGAACAAAAGGTCGAAAGCGACATCGAAACCTTTCTTGATACCGCCCGAACCCGTGCCGAAGTTGTCATTTTGAGTGAAGTTTGATTTTGATATAAAATTTAATTATGGGATTAGCAAAGCCGACATCAAAACCGTATTTTACCGCCGAACAATATTTGGAAATTGACCGTTCAACCGAAGAACGCTATGAATATTTCGACGGCGAAATTTTCTTAATGGCTGGCGAAAGTAGTGAACACGGCGATATTTCTATGAATTTATCAGGAATATTTTATAATCAATTGAAAGATTCGGATTGTCGCGGACGAATGAAAGACACGAAAATTTTGAGCGGTGCGGGAAAGAAAAATCCTTTTACGCAGAAAGGAATGTTTTCTTATCCCGATTTGGTTGTGATCTGCGGCGAACTGAAATTTCACGATGAAGTAAAAGACATTGTTTTAAACCCGCAGGTAATCGTCGAAGTTCTATCCGAATCTACCGAAGGCTTTGACCGCGGCGACAAATTTATGCGTTACAGACTTTGGAATCCGACACTTACGGACTATATTCTCATTTCGCAAAACGCTCCGATTATCGAACATTACATCAAACAAGAAAGCGGCGATTGGCTGCTTAAGGAATATCACGGTTTAGACAAAAATTTTACGATTGAATCAATCAATGTAAATTTGACGCTTGCCGATGTTTATGACCGCATTGAATTTGAGGATCAATAATTTTCAGTCCATATTTTTATAACTGCTTCCAACGAATTTGAATAGAGTTTTGAAATACACGGTTTTCTTATAAAAAGTTTAGCTTCTGTAGCCACACGAGTAATCCTTCAAAATCGCCAATTCGTGCCGTTTTCCACGATTATCCCGTAAATCCAACTCCTGACAACTTTGCAGTTTCTCAAAAAAACTCGTATTATCTTTCTCACAAGGTAGCATATTTGTTATTGTTTTCATCATTAATCTAATGAAAATTATAACACTTGCTATCTTGTTTTAGTTTTTATAAGAAAACCGTGCTACCGCCGACGGCAAAAGCAGTCGTCTTTCAAACAAAAAGAGGTAATGAGAAAATGTTACCGCTGTTTGAATGGTCAATCGCCGATACAAATGCTCCCGTCTATCCCGAACAGCGAGTTTTCCGGCAGGTCGCTTTGAAAATCTGTAAATTAGCGGACGATAAAGATCAGGTCGAACTAATAACCAGAGAACGCCCGTCAATTTTATACGGAAATTATAAAGTGATTCGAAACAACTGCACCGAACTGGAAGATCATTAAAAATAAAAACTGAAAATAGCGGAATGTTTTCAAGATTTTACCTTTCTACTTTTACCTTTAAATGTTTAATTTGTTAATCTGTTTCTTCTAAAATTATGAATGAGATACAGATGGTTGATCTCAAAGGTCAATACGAAAAAATAAAAAATGAGATTGATGAAGCGGTTTTGGATGTGATTTCCTCAACTGCTTACATAAATGGTCCTGCCGTTAAAAAATTTCAGGAAAGTCTGGAAAATTATCTCGATATTAAGCACGTTATTCCCTGTGCGAACGGGACGGATGCCTTGCAGATCGCTTTGATGGCTTTGGGATTAAAGCCCGGTAATGAAGTAATTGTTCCGTCATTTACATACGTTGCAACGGCGGAAGTTATTGCACTTTTGAAACTTCAGCCGGTAATGGTCGAGGTTGATGAAGATACTTTTAATGTTACGGCGGAAATAATCGAAGAAGCAATTACGCCGAAAACGAAGGCAATTGTTCCGGTTCATCTTTTCGGACAATCCTGCGATATGGAGCCGATAATGCGGATTGCCGACGAACATAATTTATATGTGATCGAAGACAATGCACAGGCAATCGGTGCGGATTACAGATTTTCGGACGGAACGACGAAAAAGACCGGAACAATCGGACATATCGGCTGCACTTCTTTTTTTCCGTCAAAAAATCTCGGCTGTTACGGCGACGGCGGTGCGATGTTTACAGATGACGATGAATTGGCGGCAAAATTGCGGATGGTGGCAAATCACGGGCAGACGGAAAGATATTATCACGGCGTGATCGGCGTAAATTCGCGGCTCGATTCGAT
>JBGTKR010000261.1:0-26233 GCA_041744535.1 Pyrinomonadaceae bacterium | reverse complement strand
ACCGCTAATTCTTCCGCCCGTTTTTTTATTAAAGGATCAGTTCCGGCGGGAGCAAAAACCTCGACATCATTTGAATTTATTTTCTGCCATTGTCCGGTTGTAAAAAAAGGTTGTGCGTTTAATTTTGATTCAAAACCGTTTGCAGTTTGCGTTCCGGCTGAAATAATCTGCTGATTGTTCGGGTTTATAATCTGTAAATTTATCGGAGCAAAATCCGCCCCTTCCGCAAAATACCAACTGTTCGGCGTTGGATACCAAAAAGATGTCGGTAAAAATTGCGAACCGAGCGGCGAAAGAGCGTTTAATCCCGAATTCTCTTTTACTTTTAATTTATAATTTACCGTTACCGAAAAAATCGCATTCGGTTGGATGGAAGGAAGACTGACCAAAATCCTCTGAAGTTTGCGGTCGCCGCCGATACTTTCGACTCCTTGACTGAAATCCGCCGTCGCATTATTGACCTGCACGGAAGCAACCGCCGCCTGATCGCTGATTCTCAAAGTCAAACGGGAATAGGCTTTGTCGCTAAAATTTTTCAAACTCAAATTCGCCTTGACATCCAAATCCCGGTTGACATAATTTTGCGGTAAAGTCGCGGTTATATCGTATTTTTGAACTTCCCAGGTTGAAGATAAATTTTGAGAATTTACAAATACTGCGGTAAGTAATATTAATAATGTAATAAAAATAAATTTATATCTGCTCATCTTATTCTAAATATTTAGTGATTATTTTCGGTTAAATTAATGATTAAATCAGCAAAATCTTTGACGTTAAATCAATTACTAAAGATGCTTTCCGATAAAGAATTTGTAATTATTGCCCGATTATCATCCGTTCTAACGCTTTTGTAAGGTATCTTTATTCAAATCCAAATTATCAGCTTTAATAATACTTATTTTTTGATCGGGAAAACGCTTTTTCAGTTCACTCAAAAATAACTTTGAATCGCCGACAATTATCAAATCTCCGCCTTTTAAGTTAGCTGTGGCGAAATCTTTTATTTGCGAATCGGTAACATTATTGACGCTTGTCATATAAGAATTTAACTCATTCGGGTTCAAACCGTATAAATAAATATCCCGCAGACGTGCTGCCAGACCGCTGTTCGTTTGAAGTCCGCGTCCAAAACTGCCCGTAACGACGGCTTTTCGGGGAACTAATTCATCTTCTGTAATTGAATCGTCGGTAAGTTTTTGAATTTCAATTTTAATAAGTTCGGCGACTTCCGCGGCGGATTCGTTTTTTGTTTGCGTCTGAGCAATAAAGTTTGAATTGTATCCACGCCAGCCAAAACTACTTCCTGCCCCATAACTCAAACCGCGTTTCAGACGAATTTCCTGATTTAGCCGGGCGGAATAACCTCCGCCGAGAATCGAATTTAAAACGCTTGCGGGATAATAAATCTCGCTGGAAGTGCAGTTTATTTCGTCGCCGATGTTTTCACCGCATATGATCCGTCCGGTTTTGAGTTTTTTGGCATAACCGACCGCCGCTTGTCCCGAATCCGGCATATCAATCACGAGTATTCTGTTTATAATCTCTTTCGAGGCTTCGTTATTGATATTTTTAGGTTTTGAAAACTTGTTCGGAGATTTTGAATTTTGCCACGAACTAAAAAACAATCTCGCAAAATTAAATGCCTGAATTGCCGAAATATCGCCCGTAAAAACCAGAACCGAATTTTTCGGCATATAATTCTTACGATAAAAATCAAGCACGTCATTACGATTTATTCTTGCAACGGTCAGCGGCGTTCCGTCTGAACTGTGTTGTGAATAAGAATATCTGTCGGCGATATAACTTAAAAGACGACTCGGCTGTTTAAGGCTGACATTTAAACCGTCAATAGTTTGTGTTTTTAATAAATCCAATTCTTTTGCCGGAAAAGCAGGACGGATAACCGAATCGGACATAATTGACAAAGCACGTCCGAGTTTATCGCTCATAATATTCAAATTCACAGTTGACGAATCCCAATCCGCACCCGAATTAAGACTGCCGCCGAGAAATTCCACTTGTTGAGCAATTTCCGTCGCCGTGCGGAATTCAGTTCCCTTAAGTAACAGATTGGCGGTCATATCGGCAAGTCCCGCTTTTGTTTCGTTCTCATTTTCCGCACCGCTTTTAACCAGCAAAGAAACTGTAACAAGCGGAACATTTTTCCGCTCGATAACAACGACTTTCAGACCATTCGGCAAAGTCGTTTCTCTGACATCGGGAATATTTATCGTTGGAAATTCCGAAGGCGGCGGCGGCGTTTCACTCGGCTGCTGGGCAAAAACCGCCATTGTCATAAAGACGGTGATAAAAATTAAAAAACTGATAACTGATAACTGATAAATGATTACTGATAACTGATTACTGATTACTGATAACTGACGGCTGATTACTGCATTACTTTTTCTCATTATTTTTCACCTCCGGCAGTTTCGTTTTTGTAATAGATGACGGCACGCGAATTTTCCTGAAAGTATTTTTTCATAACATTTTGCACATCCTGAGCAGTTACGGCTTGAAGTTTGCCGACATCATTATTTACGGCTTTCGGATCATTCTGATAAATTATCGCTTCGCCGATGGCAAATGCTTTTCCGTTGACCGTTTCACGCTGCCGTAAAATCTTCGTGATCAATTTGTTTTTAGCTTTTTCAATTTCTTTTTCCGTCGGTGCGTTTTCCTGTAATTTATTGATTTCCGCCAAGATCGCTTTTTCAATATCGGCAAGTTCCTTTCCGCCGGCGGCAATCGAATAAAAAACCAACAAACCCTTATCAATTCTAATATCGGCAAAGAATTCCGCTGTTTGAGCAAGCTGTTGTTTATAAACCAATTCCTGATAAAGTCTGGAACTTTCGCCGTCCGAAAGGATCGCTTCGGCAATTTTCAGAGCGGGAATATCGTCGCTTGTCGAAGGCGGTGCAAAATATGTAACGGCAAGTGCCGGAAGCGGAACATTCGGGCGAAATTTCTCGAATCTTTCAACCTGCGTGCGTTCCGGTTCGACCGCATCAACCCGCTTGATCTCATCGGACGGATTTTCACGCCGCCCGAAATATTTATCAACCCATTTATCAAGCTGCTGCTGTTCAAAATCTCCGACAACGATCAATGCGGCATTGTCGGGACGGTAATATTCCTTGTAAAACTTGAAGGCATCTTCGAGTTTTGCGGCATCGAGTTCGTCCAAATTCCCGATTACACCGCGTTTATACGGATGAACTTTAAAGGAAAGACTGTCAATAAACTGAAAAAGCATTCCGTAAGGTTTCGCCAGAACGCCCTGTCTGTATTCTTCCTTAACGACATCTCTTTCGGATGTAAAATTTTGCGAATCAACGCTCAAGTTTACCATTCTTTCCGACTCCGCCCACAGCAGAGTTTCCAGATAATTTGACGGAACAGCCTCATAATAATTGGTCAGGTCTTCCCGCGTCGAAGCATTATTAAATCCGCCGACATCTTCGGTCAACCTGTCCATTTTCTCATTCGGCATATTTTTTGTTGACTTGAACATCATATGCTCAAACAAATGTGCAAATCCCGATTTTCCCTGCGGATCGTCTTTGCCGCCGACTTTATACCAAACCTGAATCGTAACAACAGGATTTGATCTGTCCTGAACCGAAACGACCTTTAAGCCGTTATCGAGCGTTCTTTCCTTTATATTCAAAGGCGTAATTCTGACCTGTGCAAACGCCGTCAAGCCGAACGCCGACAAAATTATTACCAACAGTATTTTCCGCATAATTTTTCCTTTTTAGCTTTGTGAATAATCGTAAAAACCCTTACCCGATTTGCGTCCGAGCCAGCCCGCATCAACATATTTTTTCAAAAGCGGACACGGACGATATTTCGGATCACCCAAACCTTCGTGCAGAACATTCATAATCGCAAGGCAAACGTCCAGACCGATAAAATCCGCCAGCGTAAGCGGTCCCATCGGATGATTCATTCCGAGTTTCATAATTTCGTCAATTGATTCTTCCGTCGCCACGCCTTCGTATAAACAAAAAATTGCTTCATTTATCATCGGCATCAGCACGCGGTTTGAAACAAAACCCGGAAAATCATTGCATTCAACCGGAGTTTTGCCCAATTTTTCCGATAAATTTTTGACCGTTTCATAAGTTTCGTCGCTCGTTGCGATTCCGCGTATGACTTCGACCAATTTCATCAATGGAACGGGATTAAAAAAATGCATCCCGATAATTTTTTCGGGACGTTTCGTTACCGCCGCAATTTTTGTGATGGAAATTGAAGATGTATTCGTTGCCAAAATTGCCGAATCATCCGTCATTTCATCCAATTTTGTAAAAATGTCCTTCTTAATATCAAAATTTTCCGATGCCGCTTCAACGATTAAACTACAATCACTCAAATCTTCCAGATTCGTCGTTGTTTTAATCCTTCCCAAAATCGAATTTTTGTCGTCTTCGGAAATTTTTTCCTTTTTAACGAATCTGTCCAGACTGTTTGAAACATTCCGAACTCCGCGTTCAACAAATTCGTCTTTGATGTCGCTCATTATTACTTCAAACCCATTGCCGGCGGCAGTTTGAGCAATTCCGTTTCCCATCGTTCCCGCACCGACTATACCAATTTTCTCATTCATAAATAATTTGTAAAATCCTTTTTAATAAAACAATTTTCGTAAAATAATACATCAAAAATAACCAAATTCGCCTTGAATGACAAACTCACAATAAAAAAGGCAAAAGCATTTTTACCCAAAACACTTTTACCTTATTTTAGCTAAATATTTAGCAGCTTCATCCGTTGCAATCGAAAATTGCAAATCGAAAATCGAAAATTTCACTATTCTCTTTCAACCGCCATCGCCACCGAATTTCCGCCGCCTAAACAAAGTGCGGCAACGCCTTTTTTCGCGTTACGCCGTTTCATTTCATAAAGCAAAGTCGTCAGAACACGCGAACCGCTGTTGCCGATAGCGTGTCCGAGAGCAACCGCACCGCCGTTGACATTTACATTGTCGGGATTCATTCCGAGTTCCTGCATTACGCCGAGTGCCTGCACGGAAAATGCTTCGTTGAGTTCAAACAGATCAACTTCGTCCATTGACCAACCGGCTTTTTTCAAGACGTTTTTCACGCCTTCGACAGGTGCCATCATAATCATTTTCGGTTCGATTCCGCTGGTTGCATAAGCCACGATTTTTGCCATCGGCTCGATTCCCAGTTCCTTCGCTTTTTCCGCCGAAGTTACGACCACAGCCGAAGCACCGTCATTTACCGACGGAGCATTTCCCGCCGTAACCGTTCCGCCGTCTTTCTTAAATGCCGGACGCAGTTTGCCTAAACCTTCAACCGTCGTATCGTCCCGGATTGTTTCGTCCTTGTTATATGTTATCGGATCGCCTTTTCGCTGCGGAATCTCGATTGAAACGATTTCCTCATCAAAACGCCCTTCATCTCTCGCTTCCATCGCTTTGCGGTGCGAATTGTAAGCGTAATCATCCTGAGCCTCACGTCCGATCTGATATTTTTCCGAAACGACTTCGCCCGTGTTTCCCATATGCCAATTTTCAAACGGACACCACAAACCATCGTGAATCATCAGATCAACAACATTTTTATTCGCCATCCGATAACCTTCTCTCGCACCCGGCATGGCATAAGGAATGTTCGACATAGATTCCATTCCGCCCGCGACAATAAATTCCGCATCGCCCAATTTTACCGCTTGAGCCGCCAGCGAAATCGCCCGTAATCCCGAACCGCAAACCATATTCACCGTCAAAGCCGAAACTTCCGGCGGCAATTCCGCTTTGATCGCCGCTTGTCTCGCCGGTGCTTGCCCAAGTCCCGCCTGCACAACGCAGCCCATTATCACTTCGTCAACTTTTTCCTTGTCAATTCCCGCCCGTTTGACCGCTTCCTTTATCGCAATTGCTCCAAGATCAGTTGCTGTAAAAGGCATCAAACTGCCCATAAATTTCCCCGTCGCCGTCCGTGCGGCACTTATAATCACTGCTTCTTTCATTTCCGTCATTTTTAATATTATTCCTCTTTTTTATCTAATTTTTCTAAAGCTATTTCCAAAGCCGTTCTCGGCTCTTTTCTATTTATTTTTTCAAATTCATATTTAAAATTCTCCAACAAAGGCAAATCCAGCAAATCCTTTTCTCTGCCGGATGCTTTTTTGCTTGCAATTATGTCGTTAATATTTGCTATCGGAAAAATATCAATTTGGTGCATTCTTTGCTTTGCTGCATCAAAACTTTCAATTCCATCGGGAGCAAAAATCAAATCCAAATCAAATGGTCCCGTTTTAATCTGAACAAAATCCGGTAGTGATCTAAAAGTAATGCTTTGAAAAATATGTCCCGAAGGGACTTCCGATAATAGCCCCGTGATTTATCGCGGGGTTGGATATAATAATAAATCTAAAGTCCCGAAGGGACGAAAGAATCTGCCGTCCCTTCGGGACTTTGAATAATTCCCCGCGATAAATCACGGGGCTATTATCAAATGCTCCGATGGAGCGGAAGACACTCAGCATTACTTTTAGATCACTACCGAAGGATACCCCAACAAAATCGCACCGCTCTTGCCGATAAACATATATTCCACACTATGTTTTGCAAATGCTTCGGCAACTTCTATTGCCTGTTGCGGCTGAAAATATCCTTTATTTTCCATCATTTTCAGGCTCGACTAATTTATACCCCAAATATCTCGGCAAATTCTCATCCGCCCATTTTCGATAATCACTCATCTTCTCAAAAGATCGAAATTCTACATCATCTAAAACAGGTTTATACTGTTTGAAAAATCCGTATTTTATACGTTCTTCCAAACTTCTGTTTAACTGCCTTCGACATTGTTCACGAAAATTTTCATCCATAAGTATATTTTGTCAATTTTATGAAATTTATACAACTTCACTCAAAACCAAGGTTTTCGCAACAGCTTTTTCGAGGCGATTTTTCATCTCGCCTTGTTGTTTGATATGCAAAAGTTGTGATTACCACAGATAGGCAAAGATGAACACAGGTTAAAAGACCGGATATAAATCTAAAAAAAATCTTATCTTCTTAAAATCTCGTGTTTATTCGTGTGAATCAGCGGCAGATTTCTTTCCCAAAAGACATTGAATTAGTCTTGGATTTCAGCACATTTTATGTTTGAAATGTTTGTGTTAATCTTTTAAGTATTATGTCGCAAAAATTTCAATCGGGTGATTTTCTTATTTTCCAGATCGAAGCCGCATTCGGTCTTCTGCGTCTTTTGGAAATTGAAAAAATTAAGGATGATACAATTTGGCATCTCGCCGCTTACGAAGATATGTTTCTCGATATTGATTCGGCGGATATGGCTTTGGAGAATTCGCAAAATTTGAAGATAAACCTAAAACACGCCGCCCTGACTAACCGTGCATTTGAAGCAACACAAACTTCTCGTATGAAAAACGAACCGCTTACGGAAGATGAATTAAAACCTTTGCTAGAATGGAAAAACAATGAGAATCGTGAGATTTCCGACAGAACGGTAAGATTACTATTAGGACTTCGTTGAGCGTTTGATCTTTTCACCAAGTTTTCGTGTCGTATTTTCAACCACACTTGCAGGAATATCATCTGAAAAATCAGCTTCGGGTAGAAGTTCATTGTTGGTTAAATTATTTAATTTATTTTTCGCCGTAATTTCGTCTTCGATGTTTGATTTGAGCTGGTTTCTATTGAGAGTTTTTCTCTGTTTCAAACCTATAAAAAATGTCGAAAGCTGCCAACCGCCCATCGCCAGTAAAAATGCGGCAATAAGAAAAACTATTGAAAATTCCGAACCTAAATCCGAAAACTTGATAAATAAAATCAAACCTGAAGCGATACTCACAATCGCACTCAACAAATTAAGAACAAGATTTGTGCGGATTTGTTCTTGCGGAGTTTCACCTCCAAACGAGAAATTTTTTGATTTCTTTTTGAAGTCGTTTAAGAACTCACCACATTGACGGCAATATGTGTTTTCTGCTTGGTCGGATTTTCCGCAGTTTGGACAGAACATAATTTATTTACCGAAAGTATTAAATCTCAAAATTATTTACGATTTAGAATCTACAAAGTTCATTTACCATTTTTTTTGGCTTTTCTACTTTTTCTGCGTTCAATTTCTTTACTTATCATATCGAGTTCCCGGCTGACTTGCCCCGTTACCGACGAGTTTTCCTTCGCCCGACGTATCAGATACGGAACGGCATCGGCAACCGGTCCATACGGAACATATTTTGAAACATTGAAACCATTATCCGCCAAAACATAAGAAAGATTATCGCTCATCCCGTAAAGCTGCGAGAAAAATATGTGCGGATGATTGTGGTCGAGTCCTTTTTCTTCGATCTTTCGAGCAAGCATCTGCACGCTTTTTTCGTTGTGAGTTCCGGCGACAAATGCGATGTCTTCGATATTTTCCAGACAATAATCAATCGCCCGATCATAATCTCTGTCCGTCGCCGCTTTATCGGGTTGAATAGGCGATTCGTAGTCCATTTCCGCCGCACGTCCACGCTCTTTTTCCATATACGCACCGCGAACTAATTTGACCGCTAAAATGCAGCCTTTTTCCTTTGCTTCAGCGTGAGATTTTTTTAAATAATCCAACCTGTCGTGGCGATAAAGTTGAATCGTATTAAACACTATCGGCAATTCCCGATTATATTTTTCCATCATTTCCGTCGCCAAAAGATCAATCGCATTTTGTATCCAGGATTCCTCCGCGTCAATAAAAACGGGTTGTTCGATGGAATGTGCATATTCGCAAATCTCGTTCACACGCCGCTTTGCATTCGCCCATTTCGTAACATTCGATTCTTTGGCAAGCTCTACTCCGTCGCTGATTTTCTCAAGCGTGCCGAGCGGTGCGATTCCCGTGATTTTAAAAACCGCAAACGGAATATCATCATCATTTTTCGCCCGTTTCAAGTTCAAAATCGTTTCTTCCTTCGTCCGTTCAAAATCTTCTTCCGCCGATTTTCCTTCAACCGAATAATCCAAAATCGTGCCGATGTTTGAATTTCCCAATTTATCAATCGTCGCATCGCATTCTTCGATATTTTCGCCACCGCAAAACTGTTCAAAAACCGTATTTTTAATCAACCATTCAATCGGCAAACCAACAGACAAAGCAAGTTTCGCGGCATTTGTTCCGATTCCATTTAAAACAGGTGAATTCATCATTTTGAAAATGCGGTATTTTTCCTTTAATTCCGCATCCGTCTTGTCTGCAAAAGCCGTTTTTGTATCTTGAAAATCTAATTTAAAGTTATTTTGCATTTTTTATCTCGTCCAAAAATTGTATCGCTTCTTCGCTAAATTTTACGCGGTCGTATATGTCTTCGAGCTTCAATTTGCATTTAACATTTTTGATATTCAAGACTTCATCGGTCCCGAAATGTGTAAAAAGTTTCCAATTCCCGTCGCTCTGCCGCACAAAATGTTCAACCATCGGTTTGTCCTGCGAAACCAAAATATAATCACTCAAAGTTTTGTTAAATCGGCTCAAACGATGAAATTTGGTATTACGGTCAAAAAGCTCGGCAGATGGAGAAAGAACTTCTATAATAACCTTTGGATTTGTAATTATATCTTTATGCTCATCGTGATATTCCGGCTTGCCGCAAATTATGACAATATCCGGGTATGAAAACATTCCCTTCAAAGACTTGCCGGTCATTTTTGCAAAATCCCCGCTTTGAATTTTTGCGTCTTTGACTCTTGTTTGACAATCTGTTCCTTTCAACTTCAAGTGCATTTCTGCGTGAACATTTGAGGACACAATGCCGTGTTGTTCGCTCTCGCCCGCTATTGCCGTTGCTTCTTTTCTTTCCATCGGATAAATATATCCGTCAATGTATTCGCTTCGCTCAAATGCGGCTCGCTCCATTTCAAGATATTCTTCAATCGTATATTTTCTGTTTGATTCAGGTTTTCTTTTTGCCAATCCCATATTTTCAATTTTACAACATTTACCCGAAAAATAAACGTGCATTGAGTCTTAAAGAAAATTACCTTATTATTTCACTTTTATCTTGATGAAGAATTTATGAGTAAAAATTTACCGAAACGCAGTGAAGATTATTCGGCGTGGTATAACGAATTGGTAAAACGTGCGGGACTTGCAGAAAATTCCGCCGTGCGTGGGTGTATGGTTATCAAACCTTACGGTTTTGCGATCTGGGAAAAGATGCAGCGGGCATTGGACGATATGTTCAAAGCTACCGGACATCAGAATGCTTATTTTCCGCTGTTCGTGCCGAAATCTTTTCTCGAAATGGAAGAAGAACACGCCGAAGGTTTTGCGAAGGAATGTGCCGTCGTTACGCATTATCGCCTTAAAGCAAATCCCGACGGCAAAGGCTTGATCGTTGATCCCGATGCGAAACTGGAAGAAGAATTGATCGTTCGCCCGACTTCTGAAACGCTAATTTGGAATACATATAAAGGCTGGATTCAATCGTGGCGTGATCTGCCGATCTTGGTAAATCAATGGGTAAATGTCGTCCGTTGGGAAATGCGAACCCGTCTGTTTTTGCGGACTGCCGAATTTTTGTGGCAGGAAGGACATACAGCCCACGCAACAGAAGCAGAAGCGATTGAAGAAACGGAACAGATGCTCGGAATTTACGCAGATTTTGCCGAAAATTGGATGGCAATGCCTGTTATTCAAGGCGTAAAAACTCCCGCCGAAAGATTTGCGGGTGCGGTTGAAACTTATTGTATCGAGGCTTTAATGCAGGACGGGAAAGCCTTACAAGCCGGAACTTCGCATTTTCTCGGACAGAATTTTTCGAAGGTCTTCGATGTAAAATTCGTTACAAAAGAAAACGAACTCGAATATCCGTGGGCGACTTCGTGGGGACTTTCGACACGAATGATAGGAGCTTTGATAATGGCACATTCGGACGACAACGGCTTAGTTTTACCGCCGAAACTTGCACCGATTCAAGTCGTGATCGTGCCGATTTTCAGAACCCTTGAAGATTTGGCAAAAATTATCGAAAAAATAGATCCGATAATTGATGAACTGAAATCTCTCGGCATCAGCGTAAAATTTGACGATGATGATAAATATAAACCCGGCTACAAATTCGCCGAATATGAATTGCAGGGCGTTCCGATTCGTTTGGGAATCGGAAACCGTGATCTGGAAAACGGCACGATAGAAGTTTCCCGCCGTGATACTTTGACAAAAGAATCGCGTTCAATTGACGGCATTGCCGAATACATCAAAGATTTGCTTGATGAAGTTCAACAAAGCATTTACGACAAAGCGTTGAAATTTCAACAAGAAAACACTTTTACCGTCGAAACTTGGAACGAATTCAAAGATCAAATCGAAAAAGGCGGTTTCGTCGTTGCCCATTGGGACGGAACGGCGGAAACCGAGGAAAAAATCAAACAGGAAACCAAAGCAACGATTCGCTGTATTCCGCTTAACTCGATTGATATGGCTGGTAAATGCGTATATTCGGGAAATGATTCACCAAAACAAGTTGTGTTTGCAAAAGCATATTAGATAATCCGAAAAAGTTAAATTGAGTTGGTTTCCTCTGAAACCGAACTTTCGCTCTCTGAAAGCTCAGTTCATTATTTTTGCAAACTGTAACCGTGTGCAAATCACACAAACTTTAAGAGATAAAGGCATCATTGATTACAGGCGGGGCAAAATAAAAATCTTTGTTCGGAAAAAACCGGAAAATTTCGCCTGTAGTTGTTATCGGGAAAATTGGAAAAATAATTATTTCACTCGCTAATTTAAAAAATTCAGGGAAATGTTAAAAAGTGTCATATTCTAATCAATATGACACTTTTTTTATAAGTTCGACCATTAACAAATATGTCGGTAATCCAATATTATTTTTTTCTGATTTACTGTTTTAATTCAAAACACGGAGTATTGCATTCAAACAAATTTGATACTATTTAACCGTATAAGAAGTAGATTTTATCGAATAAGTTTTTCGGCACGATTATTGATGGTGTAAAGTTTCTTTGAATAACTGTATCAAAATAACGAAAAGATCAAACAAAATATAGTTTTAGAATTAGTCAAGCATACCTAAATCGAAAAAGGGAGAAATTAAAATTATGAGTAATATAGAAAAAAGAGATAAATCAGTAAGTGAATTTTTAACCGATACTTCAACAAATGTCGGTAACACCGAGCGTGTTGCTTCGGCAACGGCAGGCGGGGCATTGGTTGCCTACGGCGTTAAACGTAAGGATTGGATCGGTGCTTTATTGGCAGTAGCGGGAGGAGCTTTAGCACTTCGCGGAGCAACCGGACATTGTCAGGTTTATGATGCTCTGGATGTTAATACGAATGAGAAATCTTTGACCGAAAGAATAACGAACAAAGCAGCAAACTGGTTTGACCAGACGGTTGAGGTCAAGAAAGCCGTAACGATCAATAAACCGGCGGCGGAACTTTATAAATTCTGGCGGAATTTCGAGAATTTGCCTCAATTTATGGACCATTTGGAAGCGGTCAAAGTTATTGACGATAAGCATTCGGAATGGACGGCAAAAGCACCGCTCGGAATGCAGGTCAATTGGAATGCGACCATTACTAATGATATGGAAAATAAAAGAATCACATGGCAATCCGACGAAGGTGCGGATGTTTCCAATCACGGTATGGTCGAATTTACCGATAACGGAAAAAAAGGAACGGTTGTTAAAGTGGTTCTCAAATATGAACCGCCTGCCGGAAAACTCGGTGAACTTGCCGCATATTTTTTGACCGAAGAACCGGAAACACAGGTCGAAGAAGATTTGAGAAACTTTAAATGTTTGATGGAAACGGGTGAAGTTATCACCATCGAAGGACAAACTTCAGGACGTGCAGAATCGGCGACGAAAGCGGCAACGGCATAGACATAATTAAAATGAAGATTTTGCCCGCGAATAAACGCGAAAGACCGCGAAAAAAAGAGAAGAAAAATTTTAAAATTTTAAAAATATATTTTGATTTTATTTTCGCGTTCTTTCGCGTATTTCGCAGGCAATAAAATCTTTATTTTTTACAACGAACAAAGGGAGGAATTAGATGAAAGCAGTATGTTGGTATGGAACACACGATATTCGGGTGATGGACGTTCCCGAACCGGAGATTTTAAATTCACGGGATGCAATAATTAAAGTAACATCCACAGCGATTTGCGGTTCGGATCTGCATTTGTATAACGGCGTAATGCCGACAATGAAGGAAGGCGATATTCTCGGACACGAATTTATGGGTGAAGTCGTCGAGGTCGGCAAAGAAATTACAAACTTAAAAAAAGGCGATAGAGTCGTCGTGCCTTTTACTATCGCTTGCGGAGATTGTTTTTTCTGCAAAAAGGAAATTTGGTCGGGTTGTGATAACTCGAATCCGAAACCCGACACGACGCAAAATTTATACGGTTTTGCTCCGTCGGGACTTTTCGGTTATACGCATATGATGGGCGGATTTGCCGGCGGACAAGCCGAATATGTGCGTGTGCCTTATGCCGATGTCGGACCGATCAAAGTTCCCGAACATTTGGATGATGAACAGGTTCTTTTTCTTTCGGACATATTCCCGACGGGTTATCAGGGAGCGGAAAATTGCGGAATTGAAGAAGGCGATACGATTGCCGTTTGGGGATGCGGTCCGGTCGGACAATTTGCCATAAAATCCGCTAAAATGCTCGGTGCTGATAAAGTCTTTGCGATAGACCATTACAAAGAGAGATTAGATCTTGCGGCTGAAGAAAATGAAAATGTGATTCCGATAAACTTTGATGATAAGGACGTTTACGAACAATTAAGAGATCAGACGGGCGGACACGGTCCCGATGCTTGCATAGATGCGGTCGGACTCGAAGCACATGGAAAAACCGCGGATGCGATTTATGATTATGTCAAAACGAATATGTATCTTGCCACTGATCGGGCTCACGCACTTCGGCAGGCGATAACTTGCTGTCGCAAAGGCGGAACGGTTTCGATTCCGGGAGTTTACGGCGGTTACATAGATAAGTTCAATTTCGGTGCGGCATTCGGCAAAGGTTTAACGATGAAAATGGGGCAAACGAATATGATGAAATATCTCAAACCGCTTCTGAAAAAGATCGAGGAAAATGAAATTGACCCGTCGTTTGTCATTTCGCACAAATTGAAAATTGACGAAGCCGCCAATGCTTATGATAAGTTTAATACGGATAAAAACCAGTGGCGAAAGGTGGTTTTGAAACCGTAAGTCGGAACTTACGCAATTTATTTGAAATTAAAAAGGAGAAAAAAAAATGGCTGTATGTGAAGTTTGTGGTAACGATTATTATTTAGCTTTTGAAGTTATAACTGCGGGAAAAACTCACGTTTTCGATTCGTTTGAATGTGCTATTCATAAGCTCGCCCCGGTATGTGCAAACTGCGGATGCAAAGTTATCGGACACGGCGTTGAGGGAAAAGCAGAAATTTTCTGCTGTGCATATTGTGCAAGAAAGAAAGGTGTCAAAGGCGTTGACGATCACGTTTGGGGTAAGGAAAAGGAAACCGCCGAGAAAATAAATAAATAAAGTCCCAGTCTTAATTCGGCAACCGATTGGAACGCCGGGCGGCTCGCTTGCACGGGGTTGCCAAAACGCGAAGATGCGTGGTCTAAATATAACTTGAATTTTACTTAAACATTTTTCAAATGCTGTCGCATTTGTGCAAGCGAGTCGCCCGGCATTCCGGTCATTGACCTAATCAGTTACAAATTTATTTTTTATTTTTCCGAGTTATTGCTTTATCAATTTCCCGTTATTTTTATCCCAAACGCTGACGACTTCACCGGCTTCGGTGGCATTTTTTGGTCTGAAACCCAAAACGATTCCGCCCTCTTTTAACCCCATTTCATATTCGAGTGCCGTTTTTTCAGGAATTCCATATCCGATCAAGCCGCCGACTAAACCGCCCGCCGCTCCGCCTGCTCCTGCTCCGGCGAGTGCCGCAACGATCGGACCTGCCAGAACCAAGCCTAATCCGGGCAAAGCGATTGATGTTCCGATAGCCGCAATTCCACCGATTATCGCACCGATAGCACCGCCGACCGCACCGCCGACTCCCGTCCCTTCAGCCGCTTTATTTCCCAAAACCGATCTGTCCGCAACATCTTTTCCGCCAAAATGCTGTTCTCTGGTTTCTTCGGTCATAATTACATCAATATCATTAAATGTATAATCTCTGTCCAAGAGTTCCTGATAAGCCTTTTCCGCATCGGCTTTATTCTCAAATAAAGCCGTAATAATATTTCTATCGTCTGCCATTTTTTTGCTCCTTTTATTTACAAATTTGTCTATGTATTGTATTCAATCACTAAGTTAATTTATATGCAAACTTTGTTCCCATATGTAAAATAATATCAACTTCGCAAAATATCTCTTGCGATCACAATTTTCTGAATCTCACTTGTCCCTTCGTAGATCGTTGTAATTCTGGCATCACGGTAATATTTCTCGACATTATAATGTCTTGAAAAACCGTTTCCGCCGTGAATTTGAATCGCATCGGCACAAACTCTGTTTGCCGTTTCCGAAGCAAAAAGTTTTGCCATCGAAGCGTAAACTCCTGTTTTTTTGTCATTAACATCTTTGAATGCGGCAGCCTGTAAAGTTAAAAGCCGGGCGGCTTCGATCCCGGTTGCCATATCTGCAAGTTTAAATTGAATCGCCTGAAATTCGGCAATCGGTCTGCCGAAGGCGATCCGGTCTTTGGCGTATTCTCTGGATTCCTCAAAAGCGGCTTGAGCAATTCCGACTGAAAGCGAACCGATCCCGATTCTGCCGTTGTCCAGACTGTTAAACGCCACCTTCATCCCGTTGCCGATCCCGCCTAAAATATTTTTCTGCGGCACGCGAACATCAACAAAACTTAGTTCGGTTGTTTTGGAAGCACGCTGTCCGAGTTTGTGTTCGACGGAAGAAACACTTAAACCTTTGCGTTCTTTTTCGACAATGAATGCGGTTATTTCTTTTTTACCGTTTTCTTCGCCCGTTACAGCCATTACGATATGAGTTTCCGCTTCGCCGCCGTTTGTTACCCAGGATTTCGTTCCGTTAATAACATAATCATCGCCGTCTTTAACCGCACGGGTTTTCAGATTTGTCGCATCACTTCCCGCTTGCGGTTCGGACAAACAAAATGCTCCGAGTTCTTCGCCCTTGGCGAGCGGAACGAGAAACTTTTGTTTTTGTTCTTCCGTCCCGAAACTTAAAATCGGATAACAGCAAACCGAATTCGTTACGCCGACGATCACTGCAACTGATGAATCGGCTTTGGCAATTTCTTCTAATGCAACCGCATAGGAAACAGAATCAAACCCCGCCCCGCCGTATTCTTCGGGAATTATCATACCCAAAAGTCCGAGTTCGGCAAGCCCTTCCAACTGCTGTTTTGGAAATTTTTCTTCCTCGTCATATTCCCTAGCGAGCGGTGCGATCTCATTTTCCGCAAACTCCCGCACGGAATTTCTAACCATTTCCTGTTCTTCATTTAATTCAAAATTCATATTTTTTTTTACCGTGAAGTTAATTTTTCGGATTAAATTTAAGATTAATGCGAATCAGTAGTTGAAAAGACAAACAAACAGAGTTTGATAGAATAGACATTATTGTAAATAAGAATTAGCCCGCGAATAAACGCGAAATTACGCGAAAAAAGAAATTCATAAAATCTTTTGTCTTATTTTCGCGGTCTTTCGCGTTTATTCGCGGGAAAAATTCTTAAAATCTTCATAATATTAAATGGGCAAATGTCGTACCGCTCAGTAATGATTTTTCATAACATATTTCTAATTGCTCTTCTGACATATTCGGAAACCGCTCCGTAAACCCAATGTGAAGTTAAAGCGTAAGCGTGAGTCGAAAGCGAAGTTTGCGTCGGCGATTTGGCGAGTCCCAATGCCGGGACGATCACATCATCGGCAATTGCCCAAACCGCTGTTCCAGATAAAAGTCCGCCGCCCATTTTGGCAAGATCGGTATATTCGGCTGTCGCTCCCATAATCGCTCCCGAAACTCCGCCCATCAAATAGTGCATCGTCTGGCCGGCAAACTCTTTTTCATCTTTTTCCAACTTGTGATCGAATACGTTTTTAGTAATCATATTCGCTGCCTTGACCGTCGCCGGGTCATCTTTATCTTTTGAATCACCGCCGTCATCACTCATTAAATTTTGGCTTAATTCTTGATATTTGGTCATTACAAATGTTGCCACCAAACCGGCAACCGCTCCGGCAATAATTCCTTTAACTAGATTTGTTTCTTTATTTTCCATTTTGTTTAATCCTCTTTTTTATTTTGCTTTATGGTTTATAAACGCAAGTTTTATTCCGTTAAATTCCGTCTAAAATCCCTTTATTCTGAAATAGATACATATAGATTTTTGCGGAATAAATGTATTAAATCAGTTTTTTCGTGTAAAAGAAAATGTAGAAATAAACCGAGATATTTACTATGAGAAGAACGATTGCCATTAGCGTATGAACTTCAATTGAAACATTTTGATAGATCAGCGACGTTATAAAATGGTCTATAAATCCGTTTTCATAACCCGTTTCGCCGCCGACTTTGCGAAAATGATTTTCCCAATCCGTCAGCGGGCAAATCCAAACAAAATACTGAACTAAAAATCCCCAGATCACGGCGGGAAGATGTAATTTCCAAAGCCAACGCCAACGCAGCATCAGGAATCCGCCGAATATTACGAACAAAATGTAGCAGAAATGAACAATTAAAATGATGTCAGCTAAAAGGCGATAAACCATAATTCAGTAAATTCTAAAATTTCTCTAATTTTAACATATTGTCGAAGTTATAAAAAAAGTATTGATTAAACTTGCAGTTTTCGTCATAGGGGTTTGCAATCAAAACTTGACATTTAATATAAAATTTAGCTATCTTAAATGTTCGCTTTTTTTAATTAGCGGTAGGTGTAGTCAGTTAGCTCAGCGGTAGAGCATTACCTTGACAGGGTAGGGGTCATCAGTTCAAATCTGATACTGACTACCAATTTTTTTTCAAACTTTTGATGAGATGCTAGAAAAGAACTTTGCAGTAATAACAAAAACAACTACGACGTGCTTCTAAGCACGTAAAAATCGTATTGTGAAATTTTCACGATACAATGCAAAGTCGCTCTTATCAGATCAGATCATAAATAGTAGTTGATGGTTAATTGTAAATAGTTAATTGTTTTTTACTTGATTAAAAGCGGACTTTGCATAAATCAGGTAAATTTTGTGTTAATAACAACTGACAACTAACAACGGACAATTAACAAATATGAACGAGATAAACGTAAAATACGGCGAATATTCAAAGCAGTTTGAGGATTCCGTTTCTGTGTTTGATGTAATTAAAGCATTTGACAGAAATGCGTCTAAAAAGGCTTTGGCGGCGAAAGTGAATGGCGAAGAGTTCGATTTGAATCGTGAACTTCCCGCGACGGACGAAGTTTTATCGGTTGAACCGATTATGCCCGACACGCACGACGGGCTGGAATTACTACGTCATTCGACGGCACATTTACTGGCTTCGGCGGTTTTGGATTTGTATCCGGGAACGAAGTTGGGAGTCGGTCCGGCTTTGATGGAAGACCCGCGTTACGGATTTTATTATGACGTTATCACGCCCGAACCGCTTTCGGAAGATGATCTGCCGAAGATCGAAAAGCGTATGTCGCAGATGGCGAAGCAGAATTTAAAGTATCGCCGCGATGTCGTTTCTAAGAACGAGATTCTGGAAATCTTCAAAGAACGCAATGAGCCGCTCAAATGCGAATTGATAACCGAAAAGGTCGAAGGCGAAGACGCGAGCATTTATTATATTGACGATTCGCCGTTTATAGATTTTTGTTTGGGTCCGCATGTTCCGCATACGGGAAAAATCAAAGCATTTAAATTGCTGGCGATCTCCGGTGCTTACTGGAAGGGTGATGCGGAACGCGATCAGATGCAGCGGATCTACGGAACGGCTTTTTTCTCGCAGGATGAATTAGACAAATGGGTAAAACAACGTGAAGAAGCAATGTTGCGTGACCATCGCAAACTCGGACAGGAACTCGATTTGTTTTCGATTGATGACGTTTACGGCAAAGGCTTGGTTCTATGGCATCCGAAGGGCGGAATTATCCGTATGGAAATGGAGAATTTTCTTAAAGCGGAACTCCAAAAAAGCGGATACAGCTTTGTTTATACGCCGCATATTGCCAAGCGTGAACTTTGGAAAATCAGCGGACACGAACAAAATTATGCCGATTCGATGTATGCTCCGACGACGATTGAAGATGAAGAATATCGCTTGAAACCGATGAACTGCCCGTTTCATATAGGGATTTACAAATCAAGTCCTAAATCTTACAGGGATTTGCCGCAGAGATATTCGGAAATGGGAACGGTTTACCGAGCCGAACTTTCGGGAACTTTGCAGGGTTTGATGCGGGCGAGAGGTTTTACGGTTGACGACGCACATCTTTTTGTGCGTCCCGATCAACTAAATCAAGAAGTCGGTGATTGTCTGGATTTTGCTCTGATGGTTTTTGAAACATTCGGTTTTGATAAAGTTAAATTTGAATTGTCGGTTCGCGGCGACGACAAAGCCGAAAAATATCTCGGCAAAGATGAAGATTGGCAACACGCCGAAGCGAAACTTGCCGAAGCGTTGGACTCAAAAAATATTTCATACGAAAGAATCGAAGGCGAAGCAGCGTTTTACGGTCCGAAGATTGATATAAAGATCGAAGACGCTATCGGCAGAACGTGGCAGCTCGGCACGATTCAGATTGATTTTAATCTACCGGAGCGTTTCGAACTCGAATATAAAGGCGAAGATAACGAACTGCATCGCCCCGTAATGATTCATCGGGCATTATTCGGTTCGGTTGAAAGATTCTTCGGCGTTCTGATCGAACATTTTGCCGGAGCATTTCCGTTTTGGCTTTCGCCCGTGCAGATCGCCGTTCTGCCGATCACGGACAGAATCAATGAATATGCCGAAAATGTTGCCGATAAACTAAAACGAGCCGGATTTCGTGTTGAATTAAATACGAGAAGTGATAAAATCGGTGCAAAGATTCGTGAAGCGACGGTTCAAAAAGTTCCGTTTATGATTATTTTAGGAGATAAGGAATTGGAAGAAAATATCGTCGCAGTTCGTGATCGGACAAAAGGTGATTTAGGAACTTTTGCGATTGATGAATTCATTGAAAAAGCACGAAGTTTGAAACAAAGTCGTGCGTTGGAAAATGATTTAAGTTGATAGTGAAAAGAATTTAATTATAAACTATAAATTATTCACTATCAACTATTTAGGAGAAATAATTTTCCGGGATAGTTTATAGTTCATAGTTAATAATTTATAGTTTTGCTTTCAAATAATCTGCTTGGTTTCTTTATATTAAAATAGAAATTTACGGATTTTCAAAGCTCATAATAATTAGTTACTTAAAATTTTGGAGGTAGAAAAATAGCTAAAAGATATAACAGAAATCGCGGTAAAAGATTTCGAGGACCGGCACACCGCACAAATGAAAGAATCCGCATTCCGGCGGTTCGTGTAGTTGATGAACACGGCGAACAGATCGGAGTTATGGACACCCGCGATGCTGTTGCAAAGGCACGCGAGATCGGACTTGATCTGGTAGAAATTGCTCCGCAGGCAAAACCGCCCGTGTGCAGAATTATTGATTACGGAAAATTTCTTTACGAAGAGAAAAAGAAACAGCAGGAAGCAAAGAAAAAGCAGACTACCGTTTCGGTCAAAGAAATCAAATTCCGTCCGGCAACCGATGATCACGATTATCAATATCGGATGGAACGTGCCAGAGGCTGGATCGAAGACGGCGATAAGGTTCGCGGGACGATCTCGTTTCGCGGGCGTGAAATGACGCACCGCGAACTCGGAGCGGAAATTCTGAAGCGGCTTCAGACCGATCTGGAAGATATTGCCGAAGTCGAGGTCAGACCGAAAATGGAAGGTTATCAGATGTTTATTATTCTTTCTCCGAAGAAAACTTAAAATTTATCAGATAAATAATATAAACAAGGAAGTATAAAATTATGCCAAAATTAAAAACACATAAAGGAGCTCAAAAGCGTTTTCGTAAAACCGCGAGCGGTAAATTCAAACGCGGAAAATCGCACGCCCGTCATATTTTGACGAAAAAGAGTGCCAAGCGAAAAAGAAAACTGGATATTGACACATACATTGCAAAAGCCGATCAAAAACTGGTCGAGCAGATGCTGCCGTATGGAAGAAAGTAAATCAATTACGAATTACGAATTACGAATTATGAAATTCAAATATCAAAACTAATTCGTAATTCGTAATTTGAACGACTAAAAGGAGTGAATTATGCCAAGAGTAAAACGTGGACACAAAAGGACAGACAGACGCAGGAAAATACTTGCTTTAGCGAAAGGTTATCGCGGAACAAAATCGAAATTATTCCGTTCGGCAAAGGAATCGGTTGAAAAAGGTTTGCAATACGCTTATGTCGGAAGAAAACGCAAAAAACGCGATTTTCGCCGGCTGTGGATCGTTCGCATCAACGCGGCGGCTAGACTGCACGATATGAGCTATTCGCAATTTATGCACGGATTAAAACTTGCCGAGATCGAATTGGATAGAAAAATTTTAGCCGATCTAGCCGTCCGTCAGCCGGAAGCATTTGAAACGATTGCCGGAAAAGCCAAAAATGCTTTAGATAACAAAAGTAAAGAAGCATCGGCTTAGATATAAAAAAATTATTGATTATGAAAAAGTTAGCACTAACAAGTTTATTGATTATGTTTGCAATAAAATCTGTTAGTGCTTGCTCATATACAGCAGAATACGATCATACAAAGCACATAACTTTTGCAGAACAAAATCTAAAGTTATTATTGTGCTTATCGGTCTTCTCTATAGTAATTATTACCATCTTTTATTTTCTAAAAGATCAAAGAAATTTAGTTTTCTTAATTATATCAACAATTTCGTTTCTGCTTGCTTTTCCTACTTTTATTGTCTTTGCATTATACGATATTTGCGGAAATTCTGCATATAATGTCTTTCTATATGAGTTTATTTTTATTGGATTTTTATTGTTGATTAATGTGTTGATATTTGTAAAAGATTTTAGTCAATCCAAAAATTCTTTACCATAGAATTAACAAAAAGAAATATTTATTGAAAAAATGATGGAGGTGTTCGGTGAAAATCGGACACTTTTTTCAATCCATCTGTTTGATTAAAATATATTTGTGTTAAAATTTTGTTATGGAAGGCGTATTAAATTTATCATTAAAAGATGCGGCTAAAATGGCAATCAATCAAAAGTTGATTTTGCAAAATATCAGTTGGGAATTTTACGAAAAAGTTTTAGAAGATTACAAGGGTTCAAATGCCGTGCATTTTGCTTATGATGACGGCTTTTTGGAGGTCGAAGTGCCGCTCTCGAAACACGAAATACCAATCGGAATCTTATCAGATATTGTAACAACGATTTGTGTCGAATCGGAAACAGATTTTGTAAATGTCGGCTCGACAACTTTTCGCAAACAAGCAAAGGAAAAGGGTTGCGAACCCGACACGGCTTTTTATATTCAGAATGAAAAATCCGTTAGAGGATTAATTGAAATTGATTTAAGTAAAGACCCGCCGCCCGATCTGGTTATCGAAGTTGATGTTACGAGTCCTTCGCTCAATAAAATGCCGATTTATGCTGCTTTCGGCGTTGCTGAAATCTGGCTTTTCAAGGGTGAAAAAGTTACGTTTCATAAACTTTTCGGTGGAATTTATAAAGAAGTTTCAAATAGTTTGGCTTTCCCGTTTTTGACTGATAAAGTCGTAACTTCTTTTTTAACAAAAGGATTATCAATGTCATCTTCTAAACGGTTTAAGGAAGTTCGTGAATGGATAAATAAAAATGCTTGAACAAAAGGAAAAAATCGAGAAAATAAAAGAGGCGTTCGAGAAAGATTTCGGACGCTTTTCAAATATTGTTAAATCTAAATTTGAAGGCTTGACTTTATCGGCGGCGGAGAAACTGCAAAAGGAAATTGCCGAACAGCGGATCAAACACACGGGCAAAAAAAGTGAACTTTCGGGTGCGAAAAAGTTGATCGGAAAAGTAGCTCCCGAACAGCGTGGTGAATTTGGAAAGTTTGTTCAGTCCGTCGGAAAAAAGATCGAATCTACGATTGAAGAAACGGAAGAAAATCTCAATAAATTTATCGAAACAGCGAAAACCGAACGTGAGAGAATTGACGTAACTTTGCCGGGAAATCGTCCGCGTGTCGGTCATTTGCATCCGCTTACGCTTTTGCGGCAGAGAATCGAAGATATATTTGTTTCAATGGGTTATGCGATTGAAGATGACCGCGAGATCGAAACGGATTATTATAATTTCGACTCACTAAATATTCCGGCAAATCATCCGGCGAGAGAATCGCAGGACACATTTTATACGACCGGCGGTTTTGCACTTCGTTCACAAACTTCGACGGTGCAGATTCGTGCGATGGAACGCCGCGGAGTTCCGCTTCGCGTGATCGCACCGGGCAGAGTTTTCCGCCGCGATACGCCCGATCAGACGCATACGCCGATGTTTCATCAGATCGAAGGTTTGTGTGTTGATAAGGGAATCACGATGGCACATCTGAAAGGAACTGTGACGGAATGGCTCAAGCGTATGTATGGAAAAGAAACTAAAACCCGTTTTCGTCCGAGCTACTTCCCTTTTACAGAACCTTCGGCGGAATTCGATTTTTCCTGTTTCAAATGTGAAGGAACGGGAGAATTTGAAGGCGACAAATGCGGGACTTGCCGCGGTTCGGGTTGGATCGAACTCGGCGGCTGCGGAATGGTTCATCCGAATGTTTTAAAAAACTGCGGAGTTGACCATAAAATTTATTCCGGTTTTGCATTCGGTTTCGGCTTGGAAAGAATGTGTGCATTGATGTATTCATTAGATGATATTCGTTTGATGTTTGAAAATGATGTCAGATTTTTAGAACAATTCAAATGATTCAAATCTAAAATAATTTTAATTTATTAAAATCGCCTTCTCTAAAGAAAAAGCAAGTAATTTAAACAATGTTTAAATTACTTGCTTTTTCTTTAACCGACGGCTAAAATAAAACTTGCAGACTTTCTATTTCTGCAACCGCATTTTCAACTCAGGAAAAAATCATTTCAAAATCTGCTTCAGCCTGTATTTTTCTATCTTTTAACCGATGTCTCAAATTAAATCATCAAAAATAAAATTTAAATTATCAGCATCCAAACTTTTTCTGATTTTCAGTATAGCCGTTTCCATCATTTTGTTATGTTTAATTTTATGGAAAGTAAACATTTTTTCCCAAAATGTTCCGACGGATGATTTGGCTTCACAGAATTTAGAAAATATTTATACAGCTGACACAAGCGAATCGGTAAATTTTGCCGGTTCCAATAAATCTATAACAAATGATCTTCAGGAAATAGTTGTCTTGTTTTCGATAACCCTTACTATTTTATTTATATTGGCTGTTTATTTTTTCGGGAAGGCTGTTCGTGATTCTCTGGTGATCGAAAAATCACAGAAAAATTTAGAGATAGAAAAATATGCACGAAAAAAAACCGAGGTCAGGTTAAGTCAAACTCACAATGAACTTCTTACACAAAGCAATCAGTTTAACGAAATACTCGAGGGAACAACGGATCTGATAGCGGCAATTGATAAGGATTTCAATCTGTTATTTTTTAATGAATCGTTTAGAAAAGATTTTAGAAAAATTTTTCTTGAAGATATTAAAAAGGGAGATAATATTATTGAATCTCTGTCACCGATACCGGAACAAGCCAAGTTCGCCAAAAAACTCTGGCAGAGAGCTTTAAATGGTGAAAAATTCTCGGCTGAACAATCCTATAATGATGATTTTGACGGCACAATTTACTATGAAGTAACTTACAATCCGATAATTAATGAAAGCGGAACGGTTATCGGTGCAACGCAAATCGCACGTGATATAACTCAAAGACAAATTGCCGCAAGTGAAACTGAAAATGAAAGAAATTTCGTAGCCGCCGTCGTAGATGTCAGCAGTTCTCTGGTCATCGTTTTAAATCGTGAGGGCAGAATTATAAAATTTAATAAAGCCTGTGAAAACCTGACGGGATTTACATTTGAAGAAGTTCATAACAAAGTTATTTGGGATATATTAATCCCGACCGCAGATGTTAAAACCATCAGGCAGGGATTTCGAAAAATTGACAGCGGTAATTTTGACGGCGATTATGTCAATCATTTAATTACAAAAGACGAGAAGTTAAAACTCATATCATGGAAGGTTTCCTCGATAAAAGATGAACATCGGCAAATTCAATATGTAGTTTCAACCGGAATAGACATTACCGAAAAGGAAGAATTTGAAACATCGAGAAACAGAATGCTGGACATACTCGAAAATTCGAAAGATTTTATCGGCTTAATAAATCTTGGCGGAAGTCTGAAATATTTGAATATTGCCGGAAGAAATTTGCTGGGACTGACTTCGGCATCGGATATTTCCAGATTAAATCTTATCGGTTGTCTGACGGAAGAATCATCAAAATTATTACTGGAAAAAGGTCTTCCGCAGACAAGTAAAAAAGATTCTTGGACGGGAGAAGTTTATCTTAAAAACAAAGGTAAAGAAATACCTTTATCGCTTCTGCTTTTATCGCACAAAAACAAATCAGGGAAAATAGAATTTATTTCAGTTGTTGCACGGGATATAACGGATGTTAAGCAAATGGAAGATCAACTGAACCAAACAAAGGGTTTATCTGACAGATCAATGCCTTCCAAATCGGATTTTCTCGCCAATATGTCCCACGAGATCAGAACTCCTTTAAACGGAGTTGTCGGAATGATAGATTTACTCCTGAACAGCCGACTCGATGAACAGCAAAAAGATATTGTCAAAACCATCAAAACAAGCGGCGAGATACTTTTGACGACAATTAACGCCATACTCGATCTGTCAAAAATAGAAGCCGGAAAACTCAGGATCGAGTTGGTCGAATTTGATTTAAGAAACCTGATCGAAGAAGTTATAAATTTGTTCTCGCAAAATATAACAAATAAGAATCTGGATCTATTAATGGCGGTTTATAATGAAGTGCCGCAAAAGGTTCTCGGCGATCCCGGCAGACTTCGCCAAATTTTAATTAATCTGGTCGGAAACGCTCTTAAATTTACGGAAGA
>JBGTKR010000260.1:0-7217 GCA_041744535.1 Pyrinomonadaceae bacterium | reverse complement strand
TCCACAAAATTTATTATATTATGAAGTTTTTTAACTGTGTAGTGCAGATATTTAATTTTCTTAGTATCTCTTGAATTTTTATCGGTTTTTTACTTTGTCATATCCGATCACATCTTCAAGTGCCGAATCGCCGTCGCCGGTTTGGGATTTTTCGATCACGCTGAATGTTCCGTCAGTTTCCAAAACCACCGCCTCGACCTTGTCCAGAGAACCGATACTGGAAGCCCGGACAGCCGATAAAATTTCCGATTTTGCAACTCTCTGTTTTTTCATAGCTTCTTTTTTATAATCTCCTTTGAAAAACAAAAGTGTCGGCTCGGCTTTGATTATGCTGTCTATAAATTTGATGCGGGAAGAGGCAAAAGTAATAACATACTGAAAGGCTATTAACAGAAATGCGGCAAAAATTCCTTCTAAAATTAACGGCTTTTTCGATAATATAATGGATGCCAAGATCGAACCGAGAGCGATTGTGACGATAAAATCAAACGCATTCCACTTTGAAAGTGTCCGCTTGCCGGAAACTCTCAGCAAAATTACCAAAAGTGTATAAGCCGCCAAACCGCTTATAAATATTCGCCAGATTTCCTGCCAGTTTTCAAATAACATCATTGCTTCCTACCTGTTTATTACTCATTTTCGCCTGATTCCGCATCTTCATCAATCTGCTCTTTTTCTTCTTTGGTTTCGTGCTTTTCCCGTTCATCGGCATCATCAACTTCCTCATCCATATCGGGTTTAACCACGTCGAGCAGACTTGTTATCGCATTGTAAAGCATCAGAACTATTCCGACCGTAAGCCCGGCAAGACCGGAAATATAACCGGTTAAAACATAATAAATAGTTTTATACCAATTATTCGGAACATCATTGGATTCCTGAATCGGAACGCTTAAAAAGAGTAGTAAGATAACGCCCGCGATTAAGGCAATTGTGGATAAAAGACCGATTCTTTCGATTCTTTTAAAGAAAATAGAATCGAATTCGCCGTCGGATTGTTTGGTCAAACCCAACATTGTCAGCATCAAAGCCAGAATCGTCGCTGCTCCGGTTACAATCGAACTGCCGAAATACAGTGCGGAAGAAATAACCGATTCTAAAAGTTTGCGGGCTTCCCATCCGCTGTAAACCTGTCCGACCATTATCTGTCCGCCAAGTGCAATTGCACCTACGATCAGACCGCCGATGAGAGCCTTTTTTGATCCTACAAATAAATTATGTTCGCCGTGGTGTTCGGGTTTGGATGGATTTGATTTATTCTGTTTTCGAGATGACATTCATTTCCCTTAATTTTTACTAAGACAACAAAAATACTAACTAAAATAAGGGGATGTTTTATAAAATAACTTGACTACACTTCTTTAAATTCGGAATCTACATCTTCCGATGAAAGTGCAACACGGTAATTCGGTGATTGTTTCTGTTTTGTAATCAGCAAATCATCTTTTGTTTTAAGCAGATCGGCTCGGTTAAAAACGGAAAGCTCAAAATTATAGCCGTGCGTGATCGCATCTTTCGGACAGGCTTCGACGCAGTAGCCGCAGAAGATACAACGTCCGTAATCAATATTATAAACCTTTGCGTATCGCTCATCGCGTCCGATTCTTTCCTCATAAGGTCGCGGATCATCTTCCGCTTCGATATAAATGCAGTCCGAAGGACACGCCGCCGCACACAGATAACACGCGACACATTTTTCCTTGCCGAGTTCGTCAACGTGAAGCAGATGCTGTCCGCGATAACGCGGCTGAACGGTGATCGGCTCATCCGGGTATTGCACCGTCCATTTTTCCTTCGGAATTTGTGAAAGTGTGGTTTTCATTCCTAAAAAAATGGCTTTTGTAGATTGAATGACATCGCTGATAATTGACATATTTTTCCTTCTAATTCTTGTTTTTTAAATTATAACTTATATCGTCCGTTGACTGCCAAATTAAAATGAACAATTAAAATTAGACGGATATATTCATAAATTATTTGTTTTCAAGAATTTTCGTCTTTTCCTTTAATTTAGTAACTCACCTTACGCAAAAGAAAAATTCTCCACAGAAGCACAGAGAACACAGAGATAAAGATTAAAGAATATACAAAATAAAAAGAATAAATTTAAAATAATCTCTGTGTTCTCTGTGGTGAAAAATTCTTATCGTGCGTAACATCAGTTAGTAATTAATTCTTTAATACTGTTTAGTTTTTACATAATACTTCCTAAAAAACCAAAGAATACTTGAACAACCAGCAAAATTATCCAGAAAAGAATCCCGACTCCGCCGGTTATCATACCGATCAACGCAAACTTTTCGCCGCCGTATTCAGCCGGATTTTCAGCGGCTTTTTTTCGGGCTAAAAATCCCGTAATGATTCCAATCGGTCCTACCAGAATCCCACCCAAACAGCAGATAGTCATACTCAAAATTCCGGTTGCCAACGAAATATAAGCCAAGGTCATATTCTGTCCTTCAATTGTCGGCGGAGTATCAAACGGTGTATTTTGTCCGATCTCTTTATTTTCCCATTCTGCAACCGGAGCGGATGGCGGCGACCACGCTGAATCTCCGCTTAAAGAATCACTTTCAGCTTCGGCAAAAGAGGACTTCGGCGTTTCGGCTTTCGGTTCATTTAATGGTTCGGGTTTAAAGGGTTCATTCGACGGCTCAAACGGCGGAGTTAAAGGCGGAGCATAACCCGGCGGCATTGATTTATCAAAGGGAGAAGGTATCGGAATCGAAGAAGATTTATTGTCGGAAATTCCTCTGCTTCCTGTATTCTCATCCTCACTTTTGAGATCGGACGGAGGCTCTGAAAACTTCGGTTTATCGGCACTTGCAAAATTCTCGGGTTTTGGCGAAAATCCGTCTGACTTAGGTATTTCGGTTTCAGGTTGATTAAATTTTGGAGCTTCAAATTCTCTATCTTGTTTTTTATCAAATGATAATTCGCCGGAAGCCGAAATTGGCGGTGTATTATCCAAGGGTTTTTCGTCAGGAATGTCAACTTTGATATTTGTAGCCGTATCGCCCGTGATTATCATCGTTTTCATCATATCTTCGCCTTTATCGTCTTGATTAGAAACTTCAAGAATATCTTCCTTATCTTCTGATATTTGCGGCGGAACAGACGGCGTAGATTTAGGCGGCGGCGGTGCAACCATTGTTTGAAACGGGTCTGCTTCCTTTTCTTCGATCTTCGGTTCTTCTATTTTATCTTGTTCCGCAATTATGCCGGATATGTCGGCTTGATTGCCGACAATCGTTTGATACGGATCAGATTCGGCTTGATCGGCAACAGCAACCAAAGGAGTTCCATCGGATTGACAAAATTTCAAATTGTCATCAAAAGTTTTCTGGCAAGACGGGCATTTTTTCATTTTTTTTTCCTTTATAAAAATATAAAAAGTTGTCAGCAGAGTTTCAGAAGACTGAAAACTACATAACTCACAACTTTCCGAAACTCTGAAACTTTTATAGCCTTTTGCTTAAACTAATTCAAGTTTGCTGAAAAAATAGTTGATCTCGATCACCGCATTTTCGTCCGAATCCGAACCGTGAACCGCATTTTCACCAATCGAACTCGCAAATTCCTTACGCAAAGTTCCTTCATCCGCTTCATCAGGATTCGTCGCTCCCATCAGTTTTCGCCATTCGGGAACGGCATTTTCCTTTTCCATACATATAACAACCGAAGCCCCGCTCGACATAAATTCCGTCAACTCTCCATAAAACGGACGCTCCGCGTGAACCGCATAAAAACCTTCGGCTTCCCTTTTCGACATAAAAAGTAACTTCATCCCGCGAATCTTAAAACCTTCGTCCAAAATACGTTTAATAATATCGCCGTGTTTCTGATTCCGCACGGCATCCGGTTTGATTATTCCAAATGTTAAATTACTCATTATTTATTATTTTTCCTCTTTTTATTTATCATCGGCTTTAAAACCGAATTTTAATTTTTAACTCTTTTTCTTATCTTTGTTTCAATAATTAAATTATTCTCTTTTGATTCTTCACAAGGTCCGACATACGGGCAATTTGGCTCCCCTACTTCCATGACTATATCTCTAAATATCACTCCGTTTGTAGAATTTATTAGTACAAATTGCTCTATAACATATTTCTTGAAGCCAACTGATTCAAATGTGAGTTCGTATTCACTAGGAAACAACTTCAGTTCATAGCTTCCGATATTTTTATCAAGTCCCAAACTCTTAGTGTTAAAAATTTCGCCACTTTTATCTTTAGCTGTGATTATTACTCCAGGAATTACAGCACCGCTCATATCATAGATCATTCCTTTCACTTTAATTTCCTGTTTTATTTTTTCGAGTCTTACATTTATTGTCTGCGATTCACAGCGTTTAAGTTTGATTGACCATTCATAATCATTAAAGTCTTCTGCTTTTACTCTTATTCGATAATTTTCGCCGATGTAATGTGTTTTGTCAGTTCCCGTTATAAGTTTTCCTGTAAATGTTTTAATAACGAAGTTATCATCATCATCTTTTTGCGGACTGAATAAGTATTTTTTGTTAAAATTTTGCTCGACTTTCAGCACCTCAAGTTTTGCATTTTTGATTATATTCCCATCGTAATCCTTAATAATTATTGCATTTGTAACTGCACAATCTACTTGGGCATTAACAAAAATGACAAAACTCAAAATCAAAACTAATAGCTGTAAAACTTTTATCATTTAACTCATTGTATAATCCAGACAAGCCATTATATCTTCGGTTTCAATGTCTGGATAATAATCTTTTTTTATGGCTTCAAACGATACGCCGTCATTTATCAGTTCCAAAACATTTTGAACTGTTATTCTCGTTCCGTTGATGCACGGCTTACCGAAATGTATATTCGGATTTATTGAAATTCTTTTGTTCATAATTCACCTCATCTGAAATAATTCTCTTAATTCATTTGTGATGCGTGTCGGCTTGTTAGTTGCTGCATCGAGAAATTCGCGGCAGAGGCTTCCCGTTGCCAGTGAGCGACGGCGACATCCTGAATCCAACGCAGATAAGCGACATTTTTGACGTGCTTGTGAACATCAATGTCGCTTATTTGGACTAGAAAATTATGAGAAAACTTCATTTTAGCAATGCTTTTACTTTAACCAGACGATGGTTGAGCATATCCACTCCGACAGGTATTGCTTCAAGCGGTAAATAACCGATTAGCGGCTCATAATCGCCATTTTCGTCTGTTTCCATATCAATAAATAAAAGTTCGCTGATAATTTCACGAAAATTTCCAATCTTGATTCGGACTGTGCCGCAAATTTCGCCATCAACAATTTCTCCGGTAGCGGTTTCCAATTCAACTTCTTCAAGAACTTCCAAATCTCCTAATTTGCTTTTCCAAGATTTAGGCAAAGTTAAAAAAGTTGCTCCTGTATCTACTAAAGCACCAAAAGCAATTTTTTTATCAGTATTAGTCGCATTGACAACCGTTACTTCCGAGATAATTTTTCCCATTTTCTCTTTCGCTGATTTTAGTCTGAATCTTGTCTTCATAATTTTAACCGCTTGCCGAATTCGCCATTACTTCCTGCAAAGCCTTACCAATATCGGCGGGTGATTCGACAACGCGAATTCCCGCTTCTCTTAAAGCCTTCATTTTTTCAGATGCCGTTCCTTTGCCGCCCGAAATTATTGCTCCGGCGTGTCCCATACGTCTGCCCGGAGGTGCGGTTTGTCCGGCGATGAAGGCGACGATTGGTTTTGTTACGTTTTCTTTTGCATATTCCGCCGCGTCTTCTTCGGCAGTTCCGCCGATCTCGCCGATCATTACGATTGCATCGGTTTCGTCATCAGCTTGAAACAAACGCAAAGCATCGGTGTGATTTGTTCCGATGATCGGATCGCCGCCGATTCCGATTGCCGCCGATTGTCCGAGTCCTAAAGCGGTTAATTGTCCGACGGCTTCATAAGTCAAAGTTCCGCTTCGGGATACGACTCCGATTCTGCCTTCTTTATGAATATGTCCGGGCATAATTCCGATCTTGCATTTTCCGGGTGCGATAATTCCCGGACAATTAGGACCGATTAATCTCGTGTCTTCGTGGTCGGTTAAGAATTCCTTGACCTTGACCATATCGGCAACCGGAACGCCTTCCGTAATGCAGACGACGAGCGGCAAACCCGCATCGGCGGCTTCCATAATCGCATCGGCGGCAAACGGCGGCGGCACATAGATTACCGAAGCGTTTGCTCCCGTTTCTTTAACCGCTTCTTTGACCGTATTGAAAACCGGCACGCCTTCGTGCGTCGTTCCGCCTTTTCCGGGCGTTACACCGCCGACGACATTCGTGCCGTATTCGATCATTTGCTGTGTGTGAAAAGTTCCCTCTTTTCCCGTGATGCCTTGAACGATAAGGCGTGTGTCTTTATTAACTAAGATGCTCAAAATCTTTCTCCTATTTATTTGGTTTGATTATTACGCCCAAAATTATAACACGAGGCGTTATTTGTTTTGTAATTCTCTATTCAAAAAAATTTTAGCGAACAAATTCTTTAACAATGTCGTAAGTCGGGATAACAGATGGTTTTTTGATGATTCATTCCAAACATAATCTAAATTTCTATGAGAAATTATTACACATTTTATTCGGACGCTTTTTTTATTGCGGTCAAATCTATTTTTGAACATAAACTGCGTGCCTTTCTGACGTTGCTCGGTGTAATTATCGGCGTTGCCTCGGTAGTTGTTGTCGGTGCTTCGATCAGCGGGTTGAATTCTTATGTAACCGAACAGGTTTCAAAGGTTCTCGGTGCAAATCATTTTATGATAAACCGGATGGCAAATTCGGGCGAGATGAGCGATGAGGAATATGAAGAAAGAAACAAGCGTAACAAAAGCATTACGTGGGAAGAATATGAATACATAAAAGCCAAATGCACACAATGTTCGGAGGTCGGGGCTTACGACGGCGACGGGACGGACATTAATCAGGACGGTATCGAAATGCCTTCGATACAGGTCAACGGCGTTACGGAAAATATGGAGATGATCGAAGATAAAACCATCGAATTCGGACGTTTTATCACAAAATCGGAAGTCGAACGCTCGGCAAAAGTAGTTGTCTTAGGCTACGACGTGATGGAAAAATTCTTTCCGAATCAGAATCCCGTCGGACAAATCTTAAAAATTCGCGGCGTGCCTCTGCGGGTTGTCGGCGTGGAAGAAAAACGCGGCTCGATGTTCGGGCAGGCTTTGGAC
>JBGTKR010000259.1:0-1542 GCA_041744535.1 Pyrinomonadaceae bacterium | reverse complement strand
TAAGAGATGATTTGAAAGATGTTTGGAAGCAAAAGTTTATTGCTCCGGATTTTGTTAAGTTTTTTGATTTTTGCACATTTGAATCATCAGACTTAATGACAAAGAAAGATTAGAAAATGAATCTTTCGCCCTTGGTTGACAAAAAAAATCATAAGAATTCTGTCAACCAAGGAAAATTGCCAAGCCTAGTTCAAGAACAGAATAAAGAATAAGGAAACCTTTTCAAACTTGATTTTACTTGTTTTCAACCGGATATAAATCGGGAAACCAATATCCGGCTGCCGATACGGGAAAACCCAGACGCACCGCACCTTTTTCCGATTTTGAAGTGAGTAGTCCTTCTTCGAGCAAACTTTTGAGAACATTTCTTCCAGTACGTTCACTCGCCACCACTATTGCGGCAACTTCGCCGCGTGAGATTTTGCCTCTGACGGCAACGTGAGTTAAAACAGTCGCCGCACGGGACGGCAAGGCTGAGAGCGGCTCGCCTTTTTCACCGAGTATTAAACCGGAATTTCTTAAAGAAACATATTTTTCCAATCTTCCTAAAAATCCGCCGAGTGTAAGCAAGTTGTTCATAAATTCGGTTTGGTCGAAACAAATTTCAAGAAAGAAGCGGCAAAATTCGGTTAAAGTTCGGTCGGAAAGATTGCCGCGTCCGTCCTGATCGCTTTCATGCGGTGCGTCCGCCGCTGCTAAAAACTGTTTATATTTCTCGCGGTTTCTCGCCAAACCCCGGCTCACATTCCACAAACCGTAGCCCGAAAGCCCAATGCGTAGAAAATATGCGTCGGTGAAAAGCCGAGTAACACGCCCGTTTCCGTCTAAAAAAGGATGAATCCACATCAAGCGGTGATGTGCCGCCGCAAGAGCAATGATCGGGCGGAGTCCGTGCATCTTTAGAGGATTATAAAATTCATCGAATCTTTTCAAAAATGCATCGAGCGATTCGTGAGCAGGCGGAACGTGCTGTCCTATAACTACAGGACGCTGGCGAAATTCTCCGGCTTCAACCCATGCTGTTTCGCCTGTTTCCCCTTTCACCCAACGTAAGGGTTCCGGCATCTGCTCATAGAATTCGCGGTGAATCCGGCGTAGAAAATCGGGAGAAGTTACATCCGAGTCATTCCATTTTTCGGTTAGCCGTTCGGCGATTTTTTTCTGCACTTCGATATGAATCCGGCTTTCGATTTGAAGATCGCGTTTATCCTCATCCTTTGAATACTCAAGTCGCATCGCCCGTTCGATGTCAACCGGATGAGTGCTGTGTCCTTCGATCAGATTGCTGTAATAACTATTGACGACGCGAAGAAGTTCCGTAATTCCGACGAGCGTTTCGGGAGCGAGTCTGGCTTCGAGTTTGGCACTGGAAGCGACAAGTGTCCGAGCCAAATCTTCAAGTTCGCCACTATGTTGGGCGGGGAAAAGCGGTTCGAATTGTGAAATTTCAGTGAACATTTTGCCGATATTTTTGCCGATTTCTAAACTCACCTAAGATGAATAGTAACAACAGTATAGCATAAAAGGAAAGTGAGCAAAGCA
>JBGTKR010000258.1:0-14570 GCA_041744535.1 Pyrinomonadaceae bacterium | reverse complement strand
GATCGTCAGATTTATCATACCAACCGATGCCGAAACCGTCGCCATTTAAGGGAACTTCGCGTTCCTTTGCCTGATAACTTTGTTTTATCAGCGAATTTGTAGGATTATATAATAAATCTTCTAATTTGATTGGTGAGCCTAAATAGGCAATAAAACGGCACATTATGAATGAAAAAACTCCTTTTGAAAATGAATTGGAAAAACCCGAAATAGAAAACGATACAGGAAATCAGGCTGAAAGAGAAATCAAGAAAACACCGAAAGACAAACCGGAGATCGGCGAAGAATCTTCGTGGAGCAAAGATCAGCAGGAACGTAATTATTATTACGACGACGATCACGGCTATGAAAAATATGATCCTGATAAAGACAATGAGAAAGATGAAAACTGATCGGCAAAAAAGACAAAAATTTCGGTCAATACTTTAACAGTGATATTTAATCTACGGAGGAAAAAATAATGCAGAATCAATTTTGTAATAAATGCGGACAGGCTAATTTTCCGAATACTTCGGTTTGCACGAAATGCGGAGCAGGTTTGGTAAACCGATCCGGTCAAAATCCTCTTAACGCATCGAACGAACCTCCGCCGGCAATGGAAAATCCGCAGTTTTCCAACACGCCGAAACCGGAAGGGAAAAGTAATAAAAAGTTTTGGGTCATTGGCGGCGTTGCGGCAATTTTAGTTGTGTTTCTGGGGATGATAGCTTTGATCGCAGGAATCGCCATTTGGTTTTCTTACTCTTCATCAGGCACTGAGATTGCAAATACAAATACAAATACATCACGCGGCTTAAAGAATGAGGCAAACGATGCTAAATCAAATGATAATGATGTTGACAGCAAATCCGATGAAATGACCGACAGTCGTTTGGAAGATTATATGAAAAACGACCGCAAAACGGTCGGCAAATATACTCTCGATAATGTTAAAGCATTTAAGGGCGACGATTTTTCGGGAAGAGATGCGGGCATAACGGCTCTTTACGAAAACGGCTCAAAAAAGGTCGTGCATAGTATTGCGATGTTTAAAACTTATGCGGAAGCCTCGGACGATTTCGGCAGGTATAAAAGAAATATCAGAACTTTGAAAGGTTCGCAGGTTCGTTCCAGCGAAAAGGACAGAATAATTTTTGCTCATAAAGGAAGTATTTTTCTGACATTCTGCAATCCGGCGGGCGGTTGTCACGAACTGATTTCAAGCGACGGCAAAACTATTCTCGATTATTATGACAGCTATTTCGGAAAATCCTGAGATTACCCCGACTGCCAAAAAAATTTACACAACGGGCTACACGGGCAAAGACATCAACGAGCTAAAACCGATGCTCGAAGCACTTGACGCGATGTTGTTGGATATACGTTTTGCTCCATTCAGCCGGGTAATGTGTTGGCGAAAAGTTTATTTAAAAGCATTGCTCGGCGAAAAATACCGCCACATTGCCAATCTCGGAAACCGCACATACAAAGAAGATAAAATTACGATTCAAAATCTGAATCTCGGCATCGAAACGATTTTAAATCTGCCTTTCAATGTCGTTTTGATGTGTGCTTGCGAAAAAATGGAAAACTGTCATCGTCGCGTAATTGTTGAAGAATTATCAAAAAGGGAAGTTGCAACAGAAGAAATTACAAGTTGGAAAACAAAAGATTCTTCGACTCAAACGAAACTTTTTTAATTGAAATTCTTTATCAAAATCACATCGTCAACATGTTTTCCCATAGAAACAGCAAAATCCATTTCATTTGTATATTGAAAATGATAAATTCTCATATCGGGAATTTCTAGGATTTTCTGCGATTTGGTTTCGGCAAAAACGTCTTGTTTCCAGATCGCCGTATCTTTGTCCGTGTGTTTAACGAAATAGATCGCATTGCTCGTTGCATTCCAACGGAATTGTGATTGCGAAGTTGTGATCTCAAGCATTTTAGCATTTGCCGAATCACTTTCGTCAATTGGAATTATTGCGATTTTGATAGTGTTTGAAACTTCTTCTTCGATGTCAAAAAGCTTTTGTTTATCAGCTTGCCGCATCGCCAGAAAACGTCCGTCGGGCGAGATCGTCGGGAAACTGTCGGCGGAAAAACCTTCGGGCAATTTTACTTCTGTTTCTTCGCCGTCGGGCAGAATTTTTTTATAGAGCGAAGATTTTCCTTTTTCGCGGCGGATAAAATAAAGCGTTGTGCCGTCGGGTGAAACGGTTGGGAACATGTCATTTTGCGATTTGCCGCCGGTTACTTTTTCGATGTTTTGCGTGTTGATTCCGATTCGCTCAATATTGAAAGTTTTTTCATTGTCATCGGAATTAAAATAGATATAATTTCCGGTTTGCGGAACGAATGGGCGATCATTTATATCGCCTCTTTGCTTGGTTAATTGCTGCTTTGAACCGTCTTTCGGATTTATCGTCCAGAGATCGCGGTTTAAATCTTCAAGCGATGTGAAAACTATTTTGCCGTCGGGCAGAATGTCCAATCCTTGTCTGCCGTCGCGGTTAGTTTTGCCGAATGTTAATTGAACTGCCTTTTCCGGCGATGATTCGGGAATAAACCAAATGTGCGAATATGTGTGTTTTTGAAGAACAGCGAGGTTTTTGCCGTCTTTTGAAAGCGAAATTTGACGATAAACATTCAGATCATTTGTCAATCTCTGGAATTTTCCGCCCGCTTTATTCATTCGGTAAACCTGCGGATATTTGCGTCTTTCGCGTGCCGTAAAGAGCAAGTCTTCACCATTCGGCAAAGCGACAACTGAAACGAATTGGCGGATATTCGGAGTTTTGATAATTCTCTCTTTCCCGCTTTCCGTATCAATGCTGACAATTTTGGAAAGAGCCTGTTTTTCCGGTCTGATAATCGCATAAATCTCTTTTCCATCGGGCGAAAAAGCAGGCGAACTACGCATCAAAAAACTGTCTGGAAAATCTTTTTTAACCAAGATTTTCTCGCTTTGATCCGTAAGGTTTTTGACGACCAATTGGAATTGATTCTTCTCGCTCAAGTGCCGGTAAAAAGCGATCTTTTCGCCATCGGACGAAATGGCGAATTCGCTCCAGACATTTCCGCCGATAAATTCTGCACTTCCGCCGAATCGTGTTGTTTTATAAATTTCCGCTCCTTTTGCCAAACTTCTACGGTTCAAAAAAAATATCGAATTGCCATCAGACGAAAAATTTGCGACTTGCGGAGTAAAATCTTTTGAAAGATCAAGCGGTAATTCCTGTTTTGATGTAATATCCTTGATCCAGATCGAACCGCCGTTTCCGCCTTCTCTTTTAACGACCGCAAGAAATTGTCCGTCCGGCGAGATCGCCATATTTCGCACATCGCCCGATTCGGTTAGATTTGTAAAACTGACATTAATGACCGGAGCAACTGGTTCGGAAATATTATTTCTCTGCCAGACAAATAAACCGAATGCCCCGACAAGAACCGCCGCAAAAATTCCGATTGCCAAACCGAAATGAAATTTACTTGATCTGACAACTTGTGTTGTATTTAGATTTGCCTCAATGAATTTTGTTTGCTGGTTTGTTTTAGGTAGTAAATTTTCTGTATCTTCTTCGATCAATTCTTCTTTTAGAAAAGTTTTGGTTTTGGTTGCGACAACAATTTCGGGTGAATTTTCGCCATTTTGAAATGCCGGATTTCCATTCGTTCTAAAATTCGCTAAATCGTTTTCTAATTTAATAGTTTCGACATCCACCGCAAAACGATAGCCGCGGCGGGGAATCGTTTCGATAAATTCCTTGCCGAGCGTCTGCCTGAGAACGTAAATATTTTGCGTTAAATTTCCTTCCTCAACAAAAGAATCCGCCCAAATCTCGTCCATCAAACCGTCTTTTGAAACGATCTTTCCATTGCTTTTAATTAGCGTTTCGAGCGTATCAAAAACCTTTGGAGCAAGAATTATCGTTTCATTTTCACGAAAAAGAACACGCTCCTTCGTATCAAGACGAAACTCGCCGAATTCGTATAAGTTGTTGTGTTCATTGCTCATAAACCGCTCTTGATAACTAATTGATAACTAATTGAGGCGATTCTTGAGGACTTTTCTTCCTCATTTCGCCTAGATTGTTGACAGACGGCAAAAATTAACTTTGCACTATTTTACAAGATTTTTCTAAAAGCTGAAAGATTTTTTACGGAAGAAAAATATGAAACGAACAATGCGGCGGGAAATTTTGATCGAAACGGAACAGTTGGCATTTATCAAAATAAGGGAACAGGAAAAGTATCCGATTTGCGAAATTTGCGATGAAAAACCGAATATGTTCCCGCCCGCAATGTTTGCCGAAATTTTGCGGATCAGTTCACGCAAGATATATCGCCGGATCGAAGCAAAAGATGTCCACATTTTTGAAGATGAATCGTTTCAACTTTTTGTTTGTTCAAACTCGTTGGCAAAAGCATTGAAAAAACAAGAGAAATTATTGAATTAAATATGCAGTAAAAATGAGAGAAGAAAAAGGCGAAACGAAAAATACTACCTCATACGAGTCGTCTTTGGTGACGAAAAGGTTAAAGACAAAAGCAAAAACGGCTTGAGATAAAAATAACGATAAAGAAAATTTGGATATTGACAGGTGAAAAATTATGGATACAGCAAATATACAATTTAATAGAAGTGCGGTAAATGCAGTCGAATGTATCAGCGAAGGTTGGGAAATAGTTAAGTCGAATTACCTGATGTTTTTCGCTGTGGGTTTGAGTGTAGCGATCTTGGGTTGCATTCCGGTTGTCAGTTGGTTTTTGATCGGTCCGCTTTTAGTCGGGATTTACGCCGGATTGCTCAAACAATATCGCGGCGAGAAAGCTGATTTCGGGATGCTTATGTCGGGTTTCGGCAAATTCATTCCGGCGGTTGTAATCGGCATAATTTTGCTGCTTCCGGCAATCATTTTGAATACTTACAACCTGACTTTGAGAATCGTTCAGGCACTTGCAATTTTTGACCCGAGTGGATTATCGGCAGGTGCGGCGACGATCTTCGCAATTTTCGGTTTTTTGCTAAATGTTGTCGCCCTGTTTGCTTCGATCATTTTTTGGATTTTATTCACTTTTGCTCTGCCGCTTCTCGCTGACAAAAATCTTCCGATGATGGATGCGGTCAAATTAAGTGCAAAGGCAGGTTGGGCAAATGCGGGCGGACTGTTTGTGCTTCTTTTGTTAATAGGTTTAATGCTGATCGGCGGAATCATCGCACTTTGCATCGGGATTTTCTTTGTTCTGCCGATTGTTTATGCAGCGTTAACGGTGGCTTACAGACAGGTTTTTCCGGCGGCAAACGAATTCGGACAGCAGAACATTCCGCCAACGCCGGATAATTACGGAAATATGTATGGTCAATCGGTTTAACAGATCAAGTAAAAGGAGAAAATGAAATGAATAATATAAAAAGAAAACTTATAACTATAATTTTAACCGCATTTTTATTAGGCGGAAGTGCTTTGGCACAACACCATTCCGTTGCTTCTGTGGGCGGTTCGTTTGCATTCGAAAATCTCGATCTGGGAGCGGTGGCGGAAGTTTTTAAAGATTCGGAAGATTTAGCAGGTTTTGAGGAAAAACTGAACGATTCCGAAAGTGGTATAAACAATCTCGATTTGGATGAAAACGGCGAAGTTGATTACTTGCGGGTTGAGGAAAACGTGGAAGGCGAAACGCACGTTGTCGTTTTACAATCGGTGCTTGGCGAGAATGAATTTCAGGATGTGGCAACGATTGCCGTTGAGAAGGAAGTAAACAATTACAACTTTCAAATTCAGGGAACACCGACGCTTTACGGGGCAAATTATTATGTTGTTCCGCGTGATAAAAATTTTAGTGCTTGGAGATTGATTAATTGGATGTATCGCCCGACGTATCGTCCGTATCGTTCAAGTTTCGGTTGGCGTGTTTATCCGAAATTGTGGCGTGTCCGCCGTCCCGTCCCCGTCAATGTTTATCGCACGAGAACCGCCAAATTTACCGGCAGAAGAAATTTTACCCCGTCCCCGTCTGCCCGTGTCAAAACCGTCCGAAAGGTTAGATACAATCCGAAAACTTCAAAACTCGTGAAAAAGAAAAAGGTCGTCAAGAAAAACGGAAAAACGACGGTTAAAAAAGGTAAAAAGAAAACGGTTAAAACAAAAAAAGGTAAGAAAACAAAGACCAAAACTAAACTTAAAAATAATAAAAATAATAAATGAAATGTTTTTAGTTGTTTGGACACTATAAAAAAGAATCTTTAAAAATACAGATTGAAAGGAGTTATTAATTATGGGAAAAGCAACAGTTAATTGGATCGGAAGAAATTTGGGGTCAAGATTTAATCCGTTTGGAAATCATCATTACATTTTGATTCTGATTGACAAGGTTTGTTTGCCGACAGGGATTCGGGTTCAAAAACATAATGGAGCTGAGTTTCTGACTTTAGGCGGATTCAGCATTAACGACAATATGGTTTTTGTATCGAACGATGCAAGCGACAGCCTTTCGGCAAAAGACCTTTTGGATAACACGCCGATATGGGATTTTTTCAATCCTTTCGATTGGGGAACGCAGAAACATTACGTTAAACCACCGGGCGGAAATGACACGGCATTTGCCAATCAAGTTATAAGACTTGCCGAAACCTACGGAAGAAATACTGCCGTTGAGCCGCTTCCTTACAGGTTGTTTAGCGATAACTGTGCGGCGTGGGTGAACACACTTTTTAAAGTTGCCGGAGTGCCGCAACACGAAAGAGAAAAACTCGGACAATTCTGGGGAATAGATGCCGCCGAGCGTTTGGAAATTCCCGAACATTTATTTCAGACGAAAAGTTCTTATGCACCGACTATAGGGACTTATCCGGCTCGTTGATTTGTTTGTAAATTATGAAAAACGCTATTTACACGAACACAGACACAATACTTCGGACAGTTTTTAGATTTTCGATGTTTATAAAATGTTAAGCTCTTTAGAATCAACAACTTAGTGTTTTCAAGGGCGTTTTTATAAGTTCAATGTTTTCAACAACTTAGAAAAACTGTCCGAAGTATTGAAGGAGAAGAAATGAAAAAATCTATAGGTTTAGTATTAGTTACATTAATGTTTGTAGTTTTAGGATGTTCGCTCGACAGGTTCACGGATAATAAAGATGAAGTTCCGACTCCCGTTCCTACAACGGAATCGGATTCGACGACCACGAATGATAAACCTGCTTCGGATGACGCTTCGGACGGTGCTTCGACGGCTGATCTGTCAATGGATAAATTCGATAAGATCGAACTCGATATGTCTTACGATCAGGTGAAGGACATTATGGGTTCGGAAGGAAACGAAACAAGAAGCACGAAAAGCGGAAGTTATGAATCGAATTCCTATGAATGGAAAGGCGAAAAATATGCCCGTATCAGCGTAACCTTCCAAAACGGTAAACTTACTTCCAAATCGCAATCGGGCTTAACCCCGGGCGAAGGAACTGCCGACATAACTCAGGCTAAATTTAACAAGATAAATAACGGGATGAGTTATGAAGAAGTTAAGGATATTCTCGGTTCCGAAGGTGAGATGACGAGAGTGTCCAAATTCAGCAGTTTTACAACCACTTCCTATACTTGGAAGGGTGAGAAATATGCGAGAATTATCACGACCTTCAGAGATAATAAATTGCAGAATAAAACTCAGAGCGGCTTAAAATAAGTCGTTTGAACAATTTATTTACAAATCTCTTCGGAATCTTTTGAATCGGATTCCTGAGAGATTTTTTTGTGTGAAAGCAGAAAAACTCCCGAAAATTGTCAATTCCTTAAACTTAAAAACATTGACTCAATCAAAATTTTATAAGACAGTAATAATATAAATTTTCACGAAAACACACATTAAATATGAACAAGATGTATAAAAAAAGTATTTTAATCCTTTATTTTGCTGTTATTTATTCGGGATTAAATACGATCTCATATTCTCAAAGCTCGCCGGTTTCGCTTACTTTGCAAACTCCGGTTGAATCGGAAATCATTGACGGAAAACCTAGTCAATTCGTAATTAGATTATCGGCAAATCAGACCGCACGGATCGTTGCCGAACAGACGGGAGCGGATGTTTCGCTGACTTCTTATGATCCGGCGGGCAGGAAAATGTTGGAGTGGGGACTTCCGCTTGGGCGTGTCGGGAGTGAGGAAATTTTGGTGATCGCCGAAGAAGCGGGTGAATATCGAATTGAGGTTACGCCCGGCAACCGACATAGAAATTACGGTGAATTCGGTATTAAATTAGCCGAAATTCGTCAGACAACCGAAGCCGACCTAACAAAAAATAAAGCGGCGAAGGAGATCAGTTTTTTGATGCCGGAGGCTTATCGGCTTGCCCGCAGAGATACCGCAGCGGAACGCCGGACAGCCGTTGAAAAGTGGACTGAAATTCTAAAACTCTCACGCATAAAAGAGGATAAAACTGCGGAAACACGGGCGTTAAATGCTATCGGCAGTTTGTATCTGGATTTGGGAGAACTGCAAAAGGCTCTCGATATTCAGGTGCAGGTGCTTGAGGGTTGGCGGAAATTAAATAACCGCCGCTTGGAAATAGTTGCGGCGGGACGGATCGCCCACATCTGGACTGAGTTGGGAGAATATAAAAAGGCGATTGCCGCCTACATCGAAGGAAAAAAGATCAGCCGTGAAATCAACAGCAAAATAGAAGAAGCCGACAGCATAATAAACATCGGTGCGTCCTATCTTTTGCTCAAACAGCCCGGAAAGGCTCTGCCGTATTTTGAAGAAGCCTTGCCGATGTATGTCGGGATGAAAGTTCCACTGCTCGAAGCCTCGTCATTGAATTTTATTGGACGCACATTTGTCGCGTTAAACGATTACGGAACGGGAATCGGGTATTTTCAAAAGGCTTTGAAGTTGTCGGAGAAAGAAGGATTTCGCGGAGAGATCGTTAAAAATTTTCTGGATTTAGGCAAATCTTATAACGAGATCGGAGATTCCGAACAGGCTTACGCTTATTTAACAAAGGCATTTTCTCTGGCAAAGGAATTGGACAATCGTAAATATCTGATTCCGATAAATTATCAACTGGCGGTCATTGAAAGCGAAAGAGGAAATCTGGACAAAGCCATCGAAAATCTCGAACACGGATTAAAATTTATCGAGAAAACCCGCGGCGAATTGAGAAACAAGGCTCTGCGAACTTCCTATTTTTCAACCGTTCAGAATTTTTATGAACTTTACACGGATTTGCTTATCGAGCGTTCCGTGAAAAATAAAAATCCCGCCGACATCGAACTAGCGTTTGAGGTCAGCGAGCGTTCACGGTCGAGAAGTTTGGTTGATCTTTTGCAGGAAGCACGGGTTGATTTCAGAAAAAATGTTGATACAAAACTGATCGAAAAAGAAAGGGATTTAGCCGACGCAATAAACTCGAAATATCTAAGGCGTGAAAGGCTTCTGAACGGCATGCCGAAACAGGGACAAATTGACGAAATAAATACTGAAATAAATGATCTGGAAATCGAATTGGAAAGATTGAATTTGCAGATACGCCGCGAAAATCCGCGTTATGCAAATTTAATCCGAAGCGAAACACTTTCGACCAAGGAAATTCAAAAACTGCTTGATAAAGAAACGGTTTTGCTTGAATACAAGCTCGGCAAAAAGCGTAGTTTTTTGTGGCTCGTAACGGATAATTCGATAGATTTTTACGAATTGCCGAAACGCGATGAGATCGAAACGAAGACTCGTCGTTTTTATGATCTGATCGTTTCAAATAAGAGAGAAAACGCAGATGAAAGACGGATTTTATCCAAACGATTGGGCGAAACTTTGCTGTCAAAAGCCGAAGCGAAATTTAAAGGAAAACGACTCGTCATCGTCGCCGAAGGAATTTTGCAGTATCTGCCGTTTTCCGCTTTGCAAAGTTCGGATAAAAATTATCTGACGGATAAAAATGAAACGGTAATTTTGCCGTCCGCGTCCGTTTTGGCACAGCTTCGGGAAAATCAAAATGCGGTAAATAAAAATAATAAAACTATTGCAATTTTTGCCGATCCCGTTGTTGACAGGGAAGATTCGCGGATCGCTAAAAAATCAAATCCCGAACTGAACATTCAAAACACCGCACTTTCACAAAATCTGCGTGATCTCAGATTTGATGAAAATTTCCCGCGTTTGCTTGCTTCACGGGCGGAAGCCGGAAATATCTCGAAATTTGCTGCTAAAGAAAAAACATCTCTGCGGATGGGATTTGACGCAAATCTCGAACATATCGAAAATGCGGATCTCGAACAGTACCGGATTCTGCATTTTGCCACGCACGCTTTGCTCAACACTTCACGCCCCGAACTTTCGGGTTTGGTTTTTTCGCTGTATGATAAAAACGGTCAGCCGCAGAATGGTTTTTTGAGTTTGAGCGATGTTTACAATCTCGAACTTTCAAGCGATCTGGTCGTGCTTTCGGCGTGTCAGACGGCACTCGGAAAGGATGTTCGCGGCGAAGGTTTGATCGGGCTTTCACGCGGATTTTTGTATGCCGGTTCAAAAAAGGTTGTTGCCAGTCTTTGGAAGGTTGACGATTCCGCAACCGCCGAATTTATGAAAATTTTCTACCGCAACCATCTGGAAAAAGAAATGCCCGCATCAGCCGCTTTGCGACAGGCAAAACTCGAAATGAAAAAAATCCCCCGCTACCAAGCCCCTTTTTATTGGAGTGCTTTTACATTGCTCGGTGAATGGAAATAGTTCTGATTTGCGATTTGCGATTTGCGATTGAAATGTGATGCGTTTCGCTAAACCATAAACCAATTTGTGAGAAAAAAGGAGAAGAAAAAATCAGAAATTATTAATTGATAATTTCCTTAGAAGATGTGTTCAAACTCTGAAAACAATGGATAATCGGACAATAATTATAAATTATAAATTATAAATTATAAATTATTCAGGAGTAGATAAACCGTTTATTTTCTCCAAGTTAAGTCATAATTTATAATTTATAATTTTCCGAATTTTGATTTAGAGTTTGAACACAGTTTCTTAAAAATCTCATTTTATTTTTGTAACTTGGTATTATTGAATTTGATGCTCAAAAGTTTATCAGCCGAAGACTTTGAACAATTTCTCAAAACGCTTGACGCAGAAGATCGTGAACAAGCCGCCGGGAAATATATCGCCTTGCGTGAACGGCTCGAAAAATTCTTTGAATGGCGGGATTGTGAAAATACGGAAGAACTGACCGACATAGTTTTTGACCGTGTTGCAAAAAAAATTGTCGAAGGCGAAATGATTGAAAATGCGGAGGCTTACTGCGTTTCGGTGGCGAAATTCGTCTTGCTGGAAAACAGAAGGGAAGTTTTTAAAAAAAGCGAATTGGACGAAAATTCGCGGGAAATAAGTTCTGAAGCCGGGCAAAAAGATAATAAAAAGAATGAAATACAAAATAAACAATTAAAATGTTTAGATAAATGTATGGCAAAATTGCCCGCAGAAAAACGGGAGCTTTTAATAAATTATTTTGATACGGACGAAAAAACTCTGATTCCGAACCGCAGGAATCTGGCGGAAAAGTTCGGAATAAATTTGAACAGTCTGCGGATTCGCATCAGCCGTCTGAAATCGAAATTGGAAAAATGCACGAGAAAATGCTGTGAGAAAACTTAATGCTGACAAGCACTTAGCGATCTCAGGCGAAGTATTTAAAATTTTTTGCATAAAAAAGTGAAATGTTTTTTCATTTTTACACACTAATAACGGGTATAGAAAAAAGTGCCGATAAATTTAGAAAATGAAAAATTGATTCAAAAATTCCTGTATGGCGAAATGCCGGAAGAGGAACGGTTTGAATTTGAAGAAAGATTTATTACCGATGCGAATCTGTTCCAGCGGATAAAAGTATCGGAAGATGAATTGATCGAAAAATATGTTCGCGGATGGATGAATCCGGCGGAACGCTCTGAATTCGAGCAGAATTTTCCAACAACCGCAAAACGACGCGAAAGAATCGAATTTTCGCGGCAGTTATTTAATAAAATTGAAGAACAAAAACAGAAATCCGTTCTCGTTAAAAAAAATGAACGGATAACTGCGGAGGAATCCGTTTGGGATAAATTGACGGGTTTATTTTTAACGCCGAAAACAGCGATGGCAGCCGCTTTTGCGGTTCTCGTTGTCGTATTCGGAAGCTGGATTTTATATCAAAATCTCGGAACGCTGAAAACGGAAGTCGTTAAAAATCAAAATTCGGATATTTCGGAAACCCCGCAGCGGACATTTTCGCCAACGCCCGAAATCTCTCCCGAAAATATAAAACCGGAGTCTGAAAACAATGCGGAAAACCCGAATATCGAAAGTGTTGAAACTCCGGCAGAAAATACAAACGAATTAATAAAAGAAACTCCAAAGCCCGACAAAACAGACGAAGTTATAAAACAAACCCCCGTCCTGAAAAAGACTCCCACGCCGCAAACCGCACCGAATCCCGTGCTGGCACTTTTTGCGGGGACTTTGCGTTCGGGCGGGAAAAATAATGTTTTGAAACTGCCGGAAAACGCAAAAGGTGCGGTTTTGCTATTAAACCTTGAAAGCATTGATTACAAAATTTATCGAGCCGAACTGACGGACGCGGATGGAAATTTGCTTTTCCAAAAAGACGGACTTAAAGCGAATAAATCAAAGATCAACCTCTTTATCCCGGCTGACAAACTTACGAAAGGCGATTATCTGCTCAAACTTTACGGCAAAAACGATTCGGGTGAGAACGAATCGGCGGCGGATTTTCAGTTTCGCGTAAACCGTTAAAAACTTTTTTGGTAGTGTCCTGAAAATAATGCTTTAATAACTTTCGTCCCAAAGGGACTGTTTGATAATAGCCCCGTGATTTATCGCGGGGGAGTTTGAAAAAATGTTTTTAGTCCTGACAGGACGGCAGAATCAGTCGTCCCTATAGGACTCAACTCGCCTTATCCAAATGTTCCCCGCGATAAATCACGGGGCTATTATCACAAGCTTCTTTGGAGCAAAAAAAGGTTGGCATTACTTTTAGGACACCACCACTTTTTTTAATTCAAATTACTTCAGACGGCTTCGGTCGTCTTTTTTTTGCGTGTGAAATTAGAAAGTGAAATGTTTTTTAGTGTTTTGACACTATTTATGAAAGGAGAAATTTATGTCAAAAACATACAGTAAAAGCGGAAATTCTTTAACAATTAGCGATGACGGTTCGATTTTGGTCAAGCCGGGTGATTCACTGAGCAAATACTCGATGGCGATTTACGGAAACTTCAATCATATTGACGAATACTTGAGAAAGGAAGTCGGTATGTTTAAACCGATTGCCAACGTGAATCAGATATTTGCGGGCGAAACGCTTTATCATCAACCTTCGATTCCAAGTAACGGAACAGTTCCGCCGATTATTCCACCATCGGGAGAAAAGTTGGATGTAAATAAAATTATAAGAGAAAGCGGTTTGCCGCCGGAGTCTTATGATCCGATAGAGTGGATGATAAAGGATGTCAGAAAAAGATCGGCGGCAGTCAGTTTGGTGGGAGTTTTCATAGAGATTGGAGCAATCGGTGCGGCAAATGCACTCGGAAGTGCGTTTCTAGGAGTTTTAGCTTCGTGTTACGCACTTTGGAAAGCGAGAAATCACGGCATCCGTTTGGCGGGAATGCGGGGAACGACTTACGGTGCAGTCGCTTGGGCGTTCGGACACGGCTATCCGCATCTGCCAAATGCTATGATCGAGAGTTTACAGAATAATCCTTTAAATGACACGCAAGCCGAAATCGAAGTTTATAAACAAAACTGGAATCAAGCGGTAAGTATGAGTCAAACGAAACTCCGTAATTACTGCCAAAGCAACAATCTCGATGAAGAACTCGTAAAAAAATCCTTTCAGGCGTGGAGTTTGTCTTACGGAAAAAGCCAAGAACCGCGAGCGGAATGGCTTTCGGCGGGTCTGCTTCTGGATGTTGCCGAACAACATTTTTCGGGCAATGACCGAATGACATTTTTGCAGCCTTGGTCGTGGTATCCGAATGATAAATATGCCGGAAGACCGAATTACCCGCCTAAGATCGAAGCACGCTATCCGTATTAAACGCTGAAGAATTCGGAAAATAAATTGAGAGCAGAAACTTTTACTTTTGTTTGCTCACAAATTCTAAAGTTTTATCAAATCCGTTCGGCATAGTTTTAAGCCGATTTATCAAAACAACTTTGTTCGTGTGTCCGAAATTAAAAAAGCGAAATGTTTTTTGCGGTTTTGACACTACTATTGAAAACAAACTCAAAAATTTCAAAGGAGAAAATTACAATGAACAGAACATTATTATACGGCTTGATAGCAATTTTATTTTTATCAACCTTCGCAACGGCACAGTTTCCGAAATTCAAAATTCCGAAAATTACAAAGCCGAAGATTCCGAAAATTGACAAAAATATCGGGGAAAATGTCGGCAAAGATGTCGGTTCTTCCAAAGGCAGTAATCGGCAGATGGTGATTGATGACGGATATACATTTTTTGAAGCAGAACCCGTTAAAGAACGAAGCGAAAAATATCGCGGTTTTGTTGCCAAAGGTTGGACATTAAAGAGCAGTCTGCG
>JBGTKR010000257.1:0-1532 GCA_041744535.1 Pyrinomonadaceae bacterium | reverse complement strand
ATAACATTTTTGGTAGTGATCTAAAAGTAATGTTGAGTGTCTTCCGCTCCGTAGGAGCATTTGATAGTAGCCCCGTGATTTATCGCGGGGAATTTTCAAATAAAAGTTCCAAGTCCCGAAGGGACGGCAGAATCTTTCGTCCCTTCGGGACTTTAGATTTATTATTATATCCAACCCCGCGATAAATCACGGGGCTATTATCGGAAGTCCCTTCGGGACATATTTTTCAAAACATTACTTTTAGATCACTACCACATTTTTAACTCTTTTTAAAAGAGTTTTATCTTTAACACCCTTTAAGTCTTTAGCAAAACTTTTTTCATATTTGATGTCCACGTTTTATCCTTCTAAAATATCAATAACGACATCTTCACTAACAAATTCGTTTTTTCTGCCTTCGCCTATGGCATTTGCCAACCCGACTTCTTCTAATGCTTCCAGAAATATCTCTTGAAATTCAGCCCGCTTTGTTCTCATCATTTCCACAAGAACCTCGGTCAACAATTCTTTGGTTTTCTCATCACTAATAACTAAATCCATTGTTCTAACCTCATAATCTCTGAACTTACAAACTTTTAATTATAAGCCGTGTTAAGATTCTTTTCAAATATGCAGAAAAAGGCTCTGACCGGTTTAGCCAAAGCCTTTGAATTTATAAAATGACTTCGTTATTTTACCCTCTCGTGCATTTTACGTTTTTCGGTAAATTGATGCTGAAATCCTTACCGTTTACCTTTACATTTTTCTGAATGCTTGAAAGTTGGATGGTTGTCGAGTCATCATTTCTTTCGATAACTCTTGCCTGAATCGGCATTCCGTCGGCATTTACCCAAATATCGGCTGACTTATAACCGGATGATTTTTTCGGGATAAGCTGCAAATGAGCAACCGAAGTTCCCGTAACGCTTTCTTTTCCGATATATTTGACATCGTAATTAGCTTTTAATTGAGTTTTGGACATACTCATAAAATCCAGAGCATTGCCCGCTTTCGCACCGCCCTTCGCATCTTTTGAATCGCCGCATAAAGCCTGTCCCAAACGCGGACGATAGGCGACATATTTTCCTTTGACAACGGTCAAAGTTTCTTCCAAAGGTTTTGTCCAGTCAATCCGCACATAATCGTTGCGTCCCGACTGCGGCAGATACATTACTTTTCCTTCGCTGATATCCGTTTCATTTAGTAAAGCATCGGTTTTTGCCATTTTGACGCTTGCCTTTAATGAATCAAGCGAGTTTCGGTGTGTTTCCATTCTGTTTAAAATTTCGGTCAAAGGACCTTGTGCATTTGCATCGGAAACGGCAAATACGCTGAAAACAAATGTGAAAGCGATACTCAATAATCCTAATTTTATAATTTTTTGCATAAATATAACTCCTATAAAAATATGTTAACGTGAGTTCGACATAAGAAACTCAGGTTTAGTCGGTGAAACTGACGATATATTTGTAGCCCACGATGCAAATCGTGGGAATTATCGTCAAAATTTGACATAGCCATTGAAAATGGCGACATAAAATATATGTCGCGGT
>JBGTKR010000256.1:0-3580 GCA_041744535.1 Pyrinomonadaceae bacterium | reverse complement strand
TTGCTCGGTGTAATTATCGGCGTTGCCTCGGTAGTTGTTGTCGGTGCTTCGATCAGCGGGTTGAATTCTTATGTAACCGAACAGGTTTCAAAGGTTCTCGGTGCAAATCATTTTATGATGAACCGAATGGCAAATTCGGGCGAGATGAGCGATGAGGAATATGAAGAAAGAAACAAGCGTAACAAAAGCATTACGTGGGAAGAATATGAATACATCAAAGCCAAATGCACACAATGTTCGGAAGTCGGGGCGGCTGATGATGACGGCATTGACATAAATCAAAATGGCATAGAAATGCCTTCGGTCAGAGTTCAGGGCGTTACGGAAAATATGGAGATTATCGAAGATAAAACCATCGAACTCGGACGGTTTATTTCAAAATCGGAAGTCAAACGCTCGGCAAAAGTCGTTGTTTTGGGTTATGACGTGATGGAAAAATTCTTTCCTAATCAAAATCCCGTCGGACAAACCTTAAAAATTCGCGGCGTGCCTCTGCGGATTGTCGGTGTTGAAGAAAAACGCGGTTCGATGTTCGGGCAGGCTTTGGACAGACACACATACATTCCGATAACTCTGCATTTTAAATTCTTCGGCAGCAGCGGCGGAATACAGCTTCACGGAAAATCCGAAAAGCGTGAAGAGTTGGAACTGGCAATCGAAAACGCACGAACAAATCTGCGTAACCGCCGCAAACTTATCGGAAGTAATGCAGATACTTTCGGCGTAGTAAATACGGCGGAGTTGGGAAATCAGATTGACCAATTTACGGGAGCAATAGCCGCCGTCGTGATTCCGATAACTTTAATAACTTTGATTGTCGGCGGAATTGTCGTAATGAACATAATGCTCGTGTCCGTTACCGAAAGAACTTTTGAAGTCGGTCTGCGGAAAGCACTCGGAGCAACCCGCAAACAAATTATGCTCCAATTTCTGATCGAATCCGCATCGCTTTGTATTTTAGGCGGAATCATCGGTTTGCTGCTGGCTTTCGCCGTAACGAGTTTAATAACTTATGCCGCCGGAATAACAATGACGGTCACGATCACTTATGTATTTTTATCCGTCGTCGTATCAACCGTTATCGGCGTTATCGCCGGACTTTATCCGGCATTCAAAGCGTCTAAATTAGATCCGATTGCGGCATTGACGAAGAATTAAGTGAGAAGTGAGAAATGAGAAGTGAGAAATGAGAAGTGATAGCTAAGATTATTTATTCATAATTACTTGAGGGGTCGCGGAGTTTTGGGCAGAAACCCGAATGTCAATGAAGGTGCGTTCGGGAATTAACCGGCAATATCCAAAAAGCACCCTCCATAACTGTCGGGTTTCCGCCTTGAAAAACTCCGCGACCCCTCAATTACTTATCACTTCTCACCTATCACCTATCACTTATTACCAATCACCTATCAAAAATTATGATTTCAAGTTCATTACCGAAAGAAGTATTCAAGATGGCTCTGGAAAGCATCTTTTCGCACAAATTCCGTTCGTTTTTGACGATTTTGGGAATTGTCGTCGGAATTATTACAGCGATTGTAGTAGCCTCGATTCTGCTCGGTCTGCGGCAAAGTATCGTCAAAATGATTGAAGATTACGGCACGAATAATATTTATGCCTTTCATTTAACCACCGGATTCGGTCCGCCGAATCGTGAGGAACGTGCCAGAAAACCGCTCACCCCCGAAGATGCCGAAGCAATTATCAAACAATCAACTGCAGTTGAAGATATTGCCGTCGTTGCTCCGAGCATTGGTTCTAACGGCGAGGGATTTAATGACAATCTTGTATATGAAGGCAAAAATTACCGCTGGGCTTTGACCGACGGCGTTACGCCGAATTATCAGCTTATTTCAAACCTCGTTTTGCGTGAAGGTCGTTTCATAACGGAAAATGACGATCAGCAAAGACGAAATGTTCTGGTGATCGGAGTAAACGCGGCGGACGCACTTTTTCCCGGAAAGGAAGGCGATATTGTCGGTAAAATGGTTCGTATGAACGGACAGTTATGGGAAGTTATCGGCGTGATCGAAAAAAGAAAAGCCGGATTTTTCGGTGAGAATGAAGAAGACCGAAAGGTTTTTATGCCGCTCAGAACCGCCCGAAAAGTCGCCCCGCAGAGAGATTATATTTTGCATATTATAAAAGCCAAACAAGATAAGGTTCAGACTGCTCTGGAAGATGCCGAAGCGATTCTGCGTCAGCGTCGCGGGGTAAAATTCGGCGAGAAAAATAATTTCGACATCAAAACCGCCGATGCTTTTATCGAACAGTTCGATTCCGTTATCGGCGGAGTCGGAATTGCCGCGATTGCAATCTCCTGTCTGGGATTGCTCGTCGGCGGAATCGGCGTGATGAACATAATGCTCGTGTCCGTTACCGAAAGAACAAAGGAGATCGGCATCCGCAAAGCAATCGGTGCGACAAAATCAATGATCGTTCTGCAATTTTTACTGGAAGCAATGACCTTAACATTTTTCGGCGGTCTGCTCGGCGTAACCGTCGCAGTCGGAATTGCTCAACTTATAATGCTTTTCGTTCCGAGTCTTCCGGCAACCATAGCAGTTTGGTCAATAATTCTGGCTTTAACGGTTTCAATCGGAGTCGGTTTGATCTTCGGTGTTCTGCCTGCCCGCAAAGCCGCCAATTTAGATCCCATCGAATGCCTCCGTTATGAATAGATATTTTTAACGAATAACGGATAACGAATAATGTTAAGTAAAAGAAATTAAATAAACTACACCACTTCTTTTTATTTCAAATTTCAGATTTCAAATCTCAGAACTAACCACGCTTTTATTTGAAATCTGAAATTTGGAATTTGATGGGTTACTTTATTTTACCTCTGTTACTAAGTCGGTTTTTTAATTCTTAGCCAAATAAACTTCAAATTAAAAAAAAACTTTTTTCATAATTATCCGTTATCCATTACCCGTTATCCATTACCAGTTTTTTCCTGTATATTTATAGTTTACAAAAAGCTATGAATGAAAAAACCGAAAAAATTATTATCGGCAGAACCGACAAGGCGGATTTCCCCGAATTTCAACTTAAAAACATCAATGTAAAAATTGATTCCGGTGCTTATACATCGGCGATTCATTGTTGTAAAATCACGCTTACCGAGCCGGACAAACTGGAAGTTATTTTTTTAGACGACAAAGACCCGAATTATACGGGTGAAATTTTCATTTTTAACAAATTCAGAAAAAAGGTCGTCCGCAGTTCAAACGGAATGGCGGAAGAGCGTTTTATAATTTCAACTGAAATTTTGTTTCACGAAAATATTTTCGACATCAATTTATCCGTAACTTTTCGCGGCGATATGCGTTTTCCGGTCTTGATCGGCAGAAGATTTCTGGCAAGGAATCATTTTCTCGTAAACCCGAGATTAACAGACCGATTTTATAAAAAATCAAAAGAAACATTTAAAGAAAATTAAGTAAGGAATGAAGATTTAATAACCTTACCCATTATGAAAACATTGGATTTAGCCGTTGAAAACGGCGGTATATTTGTAGCCCGCGATGTAAATCGTGGGGACAGTTTCAAACAATATCTAAAGTGGTTGAAAACCACGACA